>JAQVGK010000328.1 GCA_028696755.1 Bacteroidales bacterium
CAATTCCCGAGCTTGATAACCCACCTCCAGATTATATCGTTCGTGGTCCTCACCAAATGACAGCTTTACCAATCGAAATTCCGGTTTCTTATCAGGAAATAGCTCATAGTCTCGATAAATCAATTTCGAAAATCGAAACTGCAATCATGGCTGTTCTCGAGCTTACTCCTCCAGAACTTTATTCTGATATCTATACCAGAGGTATTTTCCTTGCTGGTGGTGGTGCTCTACTTAGAGGACTCGACAAACGTTTATCGGATAAAACAAATATTCCGGTACACATTGCCGACGATCCACTTCATGCTGTTGCTCGCGGTACTGGCATTGCTCTTAAAAACGTTGATAAGTTTCCTTTCCTCATTCGCTAGTTATGAATAATGAGAAATTTATTAGACTTTATAGTTAAATATTCTTACACTCTTCTCTTCATTTTACTTGAGGTCATTTGCTTTGTTTTTATTTTTTCGGGAAACGGTTATCAGCGTGCCTCATTTTTTCGTTCTTCAAATCAGTTCTCGGCAGTGTTTCAGGAAAACTGGAATTCTTTAACAGAATATACACGATTAAAGCAAATTAACGATTCATTGGCTCTTGAAAATGTTCGTTTAATGAACAGTTTGGAGAGATATCGTAGCGATCAGATTCCTTCAATCGAGCGAAGTGGTTACGAATACATTTCGGCCAAGGTTGTAAGTGCATCAGTTAATAAAGTTCAAAATTATATCACCATAAACAAAGGGAAAAAGCATGGGGTACAAAACGAGATGGGAGTTATTGGTTCCGACGGACTCGTTGGAATTGTTGTCAGCGTTTCCGATAAGTATTCGTCTGTATTGCCAGTAATAAATCCGGATACAAGAATTAGCGTAAAACTCGAGAAAAATAACTACTTCGGTTCGCTTTTGTGGACAGCTGCAAATACTGGAGAAGCTACTTTAAGCGAAATCCCAGGTTACGTGCCGGTTAAAAAGGGCGATAGAGTTGTGACAAGCGGATACTCATCAATTTTTCCCGAAGGTGTGCCAGTTGGAACAATTAAGTCATTTGTCAAAGATCCATCAACCGATTTTTACGAAATTACTGTTGACCTTTACACCGATTATCACAATCTTAGTTATGTTTATGTTATTAAAAATCTTAATAAAGAGGAGATTAGGCAAATGATGCCTTCTGAAGAAAATGATACGGAATAACCTTAGGTACATATTACTTTTTGTTTTGTCGGTTCTTATTCAGACCCTTCTTTTCGATCGTGTTTATTTTACAGGATACATTAACGTTTTTGTTTATATTCTTTTCATTCTTCTATTGCCTGCCGAAACCAATAAATCCTTGGTTATGTTTCTAGGTTTTTTGCTTGGTTTTAGTGTGGATATTGCCAACTCAACCCCCGGATTACATGCAGCAGCAACTGTTTTGCTATGTTTCGTGCGACCATTTTTTCTGGGAATATATTCGCCACGCGATGGATATGATTCAAATAAATTTCCAAGCATTAAAAACAATGGTTTGGTTTGGTTTCTTAAATATGCAATTAGTCTGATTCTGGTGCATCACACATTTTTGCTTTTTGTCGAGGCTTGGGGCTTTACAGGTTTCTTTTTTACTATGGCCAAAATTATTCTAAGTTCTATTTTCAGTCTTCTTTTTATCATAATGGGACATTTGCTAATTATGCGCGATTGATATGACGAACTTCGAGCCACGCAGATATGCCATTGGGGGAATAATTCTCACTATATTCGTGATAATATGGATTAAATTGTTCAACCTGCAAATCATTGACGAATCTCTTAAACAATCGTCGGATAATAACTCGCAGCGACGAGTAACAGTTTATCCAGGACGTGGTTTGATTTACGACAGGGATGGAAATCTGCTTGTATGCAATGAGGCGGCTTACGATCTTATGCTGGTTCCCAAAAATATGAGGGAATTTGATACTATTTCGATTTGTATGGATTTGGGAATAGAGAAAGAGGATTTTTACGTCCGTCTTAATAAAAGCGTTGATTATTCTACCTATCGGCCTTCGGTTTTTTTTAAGCAGATAAGCTCTTCGCAATATGCTAAACTTCAGGAGCATCTTTACCGTTATCCGGGGTTTTTTGTGCAATCACGAACACTGCGAAAATATACCGAAGGAGTTGCTGCTCATGTGTTGGGAGATGTGGGCGAGGTCGATCTTAAAACTTTAGAATCGGATCCTTATTACACTGGTGGCGATTATGCTGGAAAAAGCGGAATAGAAAAATATTACGAAAAAGAACTTCGCGGGAAAAAAGGAGTTAAAGTTTATCTTGTTGATGTTCATAGCAATATTCAGGGATCATTCAACAACGGTAAATTAGATACTCTTGCTGTACCAGGAAAAGATTTAACTCTTACCATTGATCTCGAACTTCAGCGTTATGGCGAAATGCTGATGAACAATAAAATCGGAAGTATCGTGGCTATCGAACCTGCAACAGGTGAAATTCTTGCCATGGTTTCTAGTCCGTCGTACGATCCACAGTTGCTTGTTGGACGTGCCCGTGGTAATAATTACGATAGCCTTCTTAACGCTCCTGGTAAACCTTTGATTAACCGTGCGATCTCGTCAACATATCCTCCTGGCTCTATCTTTAAAATGGCTAATGCTCTTGTTGCTATGCAGGAAGGCTTAATAACAAAAGATGCTTTTTTTCCATGCGATCAATCAAAAGTAGGTTGCCATGGTCACCCCCCAGCAAATAGTGTGGCACGTGCTGTACAGTATTCGTGCAATCCATATTTTTACTTTGTTTTTAAAGCTCTAGTGCAGCGAGGTAAAGAACGAAGCATTTTTAAAGATTCGCGAATTGGCCTCGACTTGTGGAAAAAGAAAATTGTAACTCTCGGTTTCGACCGCGCCCTCGATATCGGTTTGCCAGGTGTAAATAAAGGTCAGGTTCCTGGACCAGATTATTACGATAGATTATACGGGAAGCATCGCTGGGCTTTTAGCACAATTTATTCACTTGGTATCGGTCAAGGCGAACTCTTAATCTCACCTTTGCAAATGGCACATTTTTGTGCTATTATCGCGAACCGAGGGTTTTACTACAATCCACATTTGCTTAAAAAAGTTGGTGGCGAAGATATCAGTGGCGAAAATACTCAAAAAGTATTTACTCCTTTCGACAAAAAGTATTTCGAAGTTATTGTTGAGGGAATGGATAATGTTGTAAACGACGAATACGGTACTGGCTTTTATGCCCGTATGCCCGATATCAGGGTATGTGGAAAAACTGGTACAGCTCAGAATTCGGGCAAGGACCATTCTGTGTTTATCGCTTTTGCTCCAAAAGATGATCCTAAAATAGCAATTGCTGTATATGTCGAAAATGCCGGTTTTGGTGGCGTGTGGGCGGCTCCAATTTCTCGATTGATGATCGAAAAATATATGAAGGGTTATGTAACCGATACTCTTCTCGAAAAAAGAATAGTTGAATCTGTAATTTTTGACGTTGATGGAGACTAATCGCAGAGGAAATATGCTTGTCAATATCGACTGGACAACAGTAATTATTTATCTACTGCTTGTTTTTATGGGATGGATAAATATCTATTCTGCGGTTTACGACGATTCGCACAGCAGTATTTTTGACTTTACTCAGCGTTACGGGAAACAGTTAATTTGGATTGGTGCTGCCTTTGTTCTCATAATTGTTGTTCTGGTTACCGACAGTAAGTTTTATTCGGCTTTTGCATACCCATTCTACATAATTGGGATTCTCTTACTTATCAGCGTGTTACTTTTTGGTGTCGAAGTTAATTCTTCAAGATCCTGGTTCGAAATCGGTGATTTTCGAATGCAACCCGTAGAGTTTACAAAAATTTCTATTTGTCTGGCACTCGCTCAGTTCTTAAGTAGTGATAGCTTCTCTTTTAACAAGTCAAATAAAGTTTTTCAGCTTGGAGTGATGATGGGAATTCCGGTTTTGCTGATTTTTGTCCAAAATGATACTGGTTCGGCTCTCGTTTTCTTTGCGTTTGTGTTTGTTATGTTCCGTGAAGGATTGAATAGAGCTCTGTTTATCACATCTTTTGCCCTGATAGCGCTGTTTATAATGGCATTGGTTACAAATCTCGAAGTCCTGCTAATAATTATTACTGTTGCCGGTGTAATTGGATTTTTACTCTCAAATAATCGAGGTATAATTAATCAAATTGTGTTATACACTTTTCTTTTGTTTGTGACTCTTTCTATTGTGGTGTATAATTATTCCGATGTTTTTGCAAATAAGCCAATAAACCTTATTTTACTAAACACCGCAGCCATTGGATTTGTAATGCTGGTGATGTTTATCCTTAAGAGGAATAAAAATCTAATCTTATTTTTTGGGATCATAATTGGCGTAACGGTTTTTGTTATGTCTGTAGATTATTTGTTCAATGATGTACTTCAGCCGCACCAGCAGAATCGTATTAACGAGCTTTTAGGGAAAAACTCCGATCCGCTTGGCGTGGGTTATAACGTAAATCAGTCGAAAATTGCCATTGGTTCGGGTGGATTTGTTGGCAAAGGCTTTTTACAAGGAACACAAACAAAATACAATTTTGTTCCCGAACAAAGTACCGACTTTATCTTTTGT
>JAQVGK010000329.1 GCA_028696755.1 Bacteroidales bacterium
CGTTTTTAATATCTTCTATTACTTCTTCAACTGTGTTGAGAGGCCTACTGATTTCGTTTTGTTGGTTTCCAGACATTTGATTCAACTCCTTTAATTGCTTTAAACATTCCTCTCAACAAAGCCAAGTTCATTGTGAAGAAATGGGTTATAAAGCGCAAAATTACATTATGTATATTTATTTTTTTAAGTAAAAAGTCAGCTAATGGTAAAATAATTACAAAATTATATCCAGCGAATAGAATTAGATAGAACAACGAATCGAAAGCCAGAATAAAATTTAATATCCATGCCGAAATGATGAAAAGTGGTGTAATCCATCTAAGAACTTTGTGGGACATAAAGCTAAAACTTAGTCCAGTCCACGGAGGCCACAGCATTTTTTTAAATTCATTCAAATTTTGGAAATCGCCAGTAGCAATTCTTACTTTACGTCGAAATTCGTCCGAGAGGTTATTCGAAACATCTTCATAAACTACAGCATTAAGATTGTTTACGGCCTTATAACCCTTCTCAATCACTTTCATGCAAATGTAAAAATCATCTACAAGAAAGTTTTTAGGAACAGGAGAGTACAAATCGTGACGAATGGCAAAACAGCCTCCAAATGGTCCCATCATAGTTCCCCATAGTATGCCTTCACGATTTTTTATATTTACTTCGCGTGATATGTATGATTTTTCTTGAATTGAAATTCCTTCTTTTTTTAAGCCTGTGTTTTTCATATTTGTGTCAACCAATCCGATTTTATCATCAGCAAATGGTTTAACAAGTTCCGCAATGGTGTTTTTATCGAAAAAAACATTTGCATCCGACAAAATTAAGATATCAGCGTGCGATTTATTAATCATGTTATTAATTACGTTAGACTTTCCTTGACGCTGAGAAAAGGCAGTAAAATCAATGTTTTTATACCTTGAGGCGTAATTACTAACAATTTCGTTGGTTTTATCATCACTATTATCCGATCCAATAATAATCGAAACTTTATCAATTGGATAATCAGATGCGAAAATCGAATCAAGCTTTTCGGAAATCACGCTTTCTTCGTTGTAAAGCGACATAATAATTGTTACTGATGGAAAGTGCTTGGCATCGGCATAATTTGTTTGTTTGTTATGGGCTAGGATTCTGATAATCAGCGGATACAAAACGTAAGTGTGAAAAACCAGAAATACCGAAATCCAGAATAATATTTGCAAAATAATTATCATTTCAATTGTGATTGATAAAATTTAGCAAGGTTCTGAGCTATATTGTTGTTGTCGAAATTTTCAATTATAAATTTGCGTGCCTCGGTAGATATATTTTCATGCTGGTTTTTGTCTGATTTAATCTTTTGTAGTGCATTTAAAAATTCTGTAGGCGTATCTGCAATGATAATGTTTTTACCATTTTCGGTATTTATACCTTCGGTACCAATCGAAGTTGTTATTATTGTTTTGCCAGCAGCCATTCCTTCAATGATTTTAATTCTCATACCAGAACCAGACAAAAGCGGTACAATCATTATAGAACCAGATGCAATAAAATCGGCAGCATTTTCTACTTCTCCGAGATACTGAATATTGTTTTGGAGCAAATATTTCTCGAAAAACACAGGCGCATTTCTTCCGGCAACAGTAAATACTGCTTCTGGTTCAGCTTTTAAATAATCTTTCCACACTTTTTCGATAAACCAGGTTAATCCTTCCTGATTTGGAATCCAATCCAGAGCCCCTATGTGGAAGAAGCCTGGGAATTCAGAATTTGAAGTATCACAGTTCAAAAAATGATTATCACTATTAATTCCTGTTGGAACAACATGAACAGGCTTATTGTTGCCAAATTTATTGTATAGCTCGCCATCGCGCGCTGTAATAGGAACCAGCAAATCGTATTGGTTAAGATAAGCAAGTTTGAATTTATGAATTCGTGATGCTAGATTCTTTTTATATGATTTAATAATTCGGTTCGACTCGTTAATTGCAGCTCGATGCCAAATCTCATGTTCAATGTTGTGAGACCTTAAAGCAATTAAACCCTTTGAATTTTTTCTAATAGTTTCAATGTAGGGGCACAAATACAAACCTTCGAGTTGAATGATATCGAAATCTTTTTCTTGTAATATGCTAATTAGTTTTTTGTCGAAATCCGCCGAAATAAATCTCTCAGCATTATAAGGCTTTGATGAGAAAATTAGATTAATTCCAGCTTTAATTGCAGATGTTTCAGTATTGATATCAACCGAATGGAATTTGATTTTGCTTTTAATATCCTGCGGAATACTTTTTAAATCTGTGTGATGTTTCGATGTGTTCATCGAGAGTATTTCGACTTCATTTTCGCAATCGCTCAGGGATAGAGCCAACGACAAACTTGCTATCGAACCACCATCGCGCGGAGGATAAGGCATTTTATTTGTCAGTATCAGTATTCTCATATCATTTCCCTGAAAAATCGCTGCAAAGTAAAGAATAATTATTGATAATGAGGGTGTCTTTTTGATTTTCTTTTAAATAAAGATGTGAGACGATTCACGAAGTGCGAACTAATGCGCATCGAGTCGTTGGCTGCTTTGTAAATTAGAAATAGGCCAATTGGAATAAGAATATACGTGCTTATCCACATTCCCCATTCTGGAGCAAGAACCATCTCTCGCGAGGTCTTCTCGAAAGTAATAGAGATTATATAGTAAATCAAAAAGATAAATACCGAAACAATTACAGGTAGGCCAAATCCTCCTTTGCGAATAATCGCTCCAAGAGGTGCTCCAATGAGGTAAAACAAAAGACAAGCAATTGATAAAACATATTTACGATGCCATTCTATTTCATGTCGAGCTATCCATCTTTGATATCCGATTAGTTCATCTCGAGAAAACATTACGTATTGTTGCGCTCCAAAAGCATAGTTTTCAGCAAAATTTATAACTTTTCTTTTTTGTCCAGCATTTAGATTGTTGTAAACCGAATCAATATTTATTGATTTTGATTCTACAATGCTTAATTCATCTACCTTTTGTTGAGCTATAACCTTTTCTTCATCGCTAAGATTTACCCACTTATGTTCTCCTTTAAATAAGGAGTATTCAACAACATTAAACCAAATATCATGCTCTCGTTTATGCATACTGTTTTTTAAAGAGTCCACAGCATGTTTAAGTTGATTATTGTTTAACATCTCGAATCCGTTTTTAAATAATTCTTCATTGCTGCGATCGATACCAAGAACATCTAGCTCTATATAAACAGTTTGGGATTTGAATTTAGAAGTTTGATGTGGGTATTTTTTATTTGATGTTCTTTGCTCTTTCTCTAGTTTTAGATCTTCGTAACGATAGCCATCCCTCAAATCCATAATTAGGATAGATTTATCCTCAGTAATCTTGATGTTGCCAGCTTTTGCAGTAGTTACGTTTGTATTTCCAGCCAAGTTTCGATGGTCGTAAACAATAATTCCTTCTAGAGTATTATTGTTACGATATTTACGATCTACCTTTATGCTGAGATTGTCTACTGGCTCGGTGAAAATTCCATTACGGATATTTATTTCGGGCCTTTGTTGCTGAATGCTGAATAAAAGGGACCGCATTTTTAGATTTGTGTAAGGCAAAAGATTGTTTGAGAAATAGAATGCTCCAATACTAATTAGTAAATTGAAGATAAACAGAGGGTACATAATTCGGTAAAGCGAAATTCCACCCGATTTCATTGCAAAAAGCTCGTTTTTTTCGCCAAGATTTCCATAAGTCATGATGGTTGCCAACAACACAGATAGCGGTAAAGCAAGCTGGATAAGTGTTAAAGATGCGTAAAATAGTAATTCGGCAATTACATTCCATTCTAATCCCTTCCCAACCAAATCATCGATGTATTTCCACAAAAACTGCATTAATAAAAGAAAAACACAAATAAAGAAAGTTGCAATCCACGGGCCGAGGAAAGCTTTAATAATATATGCATGAAGTTTCTTTAGCATGTAAAGTATTTTGACGTGCAAAAATATAAAAACAAACTATATTATGTTAGACGCCTAAAATATATTTCAGCTTATTTACCTGAGTTTCCCACAATTCGATGGTTTCGTCGTGTTCATCCTCAATTGCAAAGTCGGTAATTATAAGAGCTATTTCGTTTGTTATTTCGTGAGTAATAAGTTTAAACTCGAAATATGCATCATCATATTCAGATTCGAGCCATCTAAATCTAACGAAAGATAAATCTTTAGATCCGATTAGTTCCGCACTTTCCTCAACGCCTTCCCAAATAAAAGTAAAAATATTATCTTTAACAACAACATCGTCTGCAAACCACTCTGATAATCCAGTTTCAGTGCTTAATCTGTTAAATAGTACACGAGGAGAAGAATTAAGAATATATTCAATTTCGATTTTTATCATACTTCAGTTTTATGTCAGTTTATAAACGCATTTTAATTATTAATTCAGGTGCAATTTATAAATTTTTTAAAACTTTCACAAACTTTATTTGGATATTGATAAAATTAATTATTTTTGCACTCGCTTTTACCAAAAGCAAATTGACATTTTGGCGAGGTAGCTCAGTTGGTTAGAGCGCATGATTCATAATCATGAGGTCGGCGGTTCAACCCCGCCTCTCGCTACA
>JAQVGK010000330.1 GCA_028696755.1 Bacteroidales bacterium
AGATTAGCAATCTCGAATTTTGCAGCGAAGAGATAAGAAAGAACAATACCAACAACAATAGCAACAACGCTAATTGCAGTAGAAATCATACCAGTACCAACACCAGAGATAATTACGGTAGCAGGACCAGTTTTCGCAGATTCTGCAATTTTTTGAGTTGGTTTGTACGCATGAGATGTGTAATATTCTGTACCTTGTCCGATAACAATACCAACGATAAGACCAATAACAACGGCGAAAGAAACGTACTGCCAGTTTGGAATTTCCAACATATACATAATTCCGAAAGTACCGATTGCGATAAGAACCGAGCTAACGTTAACACCAAGTCCGAGTGAACCAAGAAGTTGTTTCATAGAAGCACCCTCTTTGGTTTTAACGAGGAAAATACCTATGATAGAAAGCACGATACCGAGAGCAGCAATTAACATTGGAGCAAAAACAGCTTTAAGCTGAATTTCGGGACTCCAAGAAGAGCCAACAAAAGCAGCAGCGCCGAGAGCAGCAGTAGCGAGGATAGATCCAACATAAGATTCGTAAAGATCGGCACCCATACCAGCAACGTCGCCAACGTTATCACCAACGTTATCTGCAATTGTAGCAGGATTGCGAGGATCATCTTCAGGAATACCAGCTTCAACTTTACCAACTAAGTCGGCACCTACATCGGCAGCCTTAGTATAAATACCACCACCAACTCTGGCAAATAATGCTTGTAACGAAGCACCCATACCAAAAGTAAGCATTGTGGTTGTAATCATAATAAGTTTGTGTTTTGGATCAGCATCTTCAACAAAAGCGTCGAGGATAAGATACCATACAGAGATATCAAGCAATGCTAATCCCACAACAACAAGCCCCATAACCGCACCTGCTCTGAAAGCAACTTTTAAACCTGCATTTAAAGAATTTCTTGCTGCATTAGCAGTACGAGCCGAAGCATAAGTTGCAGTTTTCATACCAAGGAAACCCGCTAACCCGCTAAAGAATCCGCCAGTTAAAAATGCAAAAGGTACCCACTCGTTCTGAAGCTGGAAACCGTAAGCTAAAACTGCAAAAAACACAGCCATTACAATAAAAACAACTGTAACAATTTTATACTGTTGCTTTAAATATGACATTGCACCTTTACGAACATAAAGTGCAATTTTCTTCATTGTGTCGGTTCCTTCATCAAGTTTCATCAACTGTTTGAAGAAATACCAGGCAAAACCTAATGCCAAAACCGAAGCGAAGGGAATAAACCAAAACATCGTTTCTGTACTCATAATCAATAGTTTAGTTAGTTAATATTAATTTATTTCTGCTTATTTTCATGTCTAAAAAAAACCGGTGCAAAAGTCTATAAAAAATTCCACATAAAAAAATTATTAAGCTACATAAAGTAATTTTTTTAACCGGCTAATAAAAAAAACATCATATTCGAGCAGTAATTTATGCCCAATAGAACAAAAATTTGCTAACTTTGTTTTGCAAATAAAAAGATATGAAAGGCATTTTAAAGTTAATTTTTGCACTATTACTAATAACAGCAACAAGTATTTTTGCAAATGCTCAATTAAAAAGCACCCCTGCGCAAGATTTTACACTAACTGACTCGTATGGAGTTGAGGCTAATTTATTCGATACTCTCGCGAGCGGGAAAACAGTTTTGTTATATTTTTTCTCATGCGACTGTATTCATTGTTACGAAATGGCACCAATTGCAGACTCAATATATAGACAATTTGGTTCAGGCAGTAATCAGCTAACAGTTTGGGGGATAGCTCAATACATGTATAATAATGATGACATTAATGAATTTATTGATTCGACACATATTACTTTTAGATGCTTTGGCACAGGACATGAAGATGATGTATTTACAATGTACGATATAGCTTATACACCTCAATTAATCATGATTTGCGATTATCAAGCATCCGAATCTATCCCACAAAATGTTATAGTTGAAACTTTGGATTATTGTTTTCCTACAAAACTAGAAGTTATACACACTGGAGAATTCAATGCATTAATTAATAATGGTATCTTAAATATTGATTCAGAGAAAGAAGTCGAAGAAATTTATCTTTACGACTTAACTGGCAGACTTATATATACAGATAAAAACTGGGTAAACAGCACTTTTGTTTCACAAATTGATCCAGCAAACCTATATATACTTAGGGTAATTCTTTCGGATGGCTCTTCAAAATCCATAAAAATTCAATCTCGATGAATTCGAAACACTTATCATTGATTGTAGTAACTATTTTATTCATGATTTTTATCTCATGTGAGGTTATCTACAATTATGATTTAAGTGTAGATGGGATAGATCATTTACCAGCTACCAAATCATGCATAGAAAAATATTTGCCTCACTCGGTTGACGCTCACGTAGGAAGACAATATAACGAAATAAAAGCTGCTGCGAATGTTTTAAACGAGCACGAGCAAGAAATAATTGATTCGCTAAAAGCAGATTCTGTATTTCTTGATACTGGATTCTTGCTAGTTTTTACAATAAAGGCTTTGGATCCTGAAAATGAGGTAACGGAAGTGATTATTGAAAAGACTTATTTTTCAACCACTGAAGATTAGTCTAAAAAATTACAAAACAGTAGTTTTAATTTTTCGTCAAACCAAGCTAAGAATTATCTTTGTACATCATTCTTAAAGTTATGACAAGAAAAGTTTTACTAATTGATACTGTTCATAGAATAATCCCCGACAAGTTAAAAGAGGCTGGATTTGTTACTCAAGAGTGCTTTGAGGCTGGTAGAGATGAAATCAAGAATATAATCTGTGATTATTGTGGTGTCGTTATCAGAAGCAGAATTACATTTGATAAAGAAATCATTGATAAGGCGACAAATCTTAAATTTATTGCCCGCGTCGGTGCTGGAATGGAAAGTATCGACACCGACTACTGTGCGACCAGAGGTATTACTTGTATAAATTCGCCCGAGGGAAACAGAGACGCAGTAGGTGAACATGCTATTGCTATGCTACTAAATTTAATGAACAATATTTTAAAGGCTGATCGAGAAGTAAAAAATGGAAGCAGAAAACGTGAAGAAAATCGCGGGATTGAACTCGGTAATAAGACTGTGGCAATAATAGGCTATGGCAATATGGGAAGCAGTTTTGCAAAAAAGTTATCGGGATTTGGGTGTAATGTGATTTCCTACGATAAGTATAAAAAAGGATATTCGGATGATTTTACCAAAGAAACAGATTACGATGAGATTTTTGAGAGAGCCGATATTGTTAGTTTGCATGTTCCACTCACAGAGGAAACAAAATATCTTGTGGACAGCAAATTTTTAAATTCATTTAAAAAGGAAATTATTTTGATTAATACAGCTAGAGGTCCTGTTGTAAAAACTGTTGATTTAGTTTCTGCTTTAAAATCGGGCAAAGTTAGAGCCGCTGGTCTTGATGTAATCGAATATGAAGAATCGTCATTTGAATCAAGTACTGGAATGATTGATAAAGAAGAGTTTAAATATCTAGCATCATGCGACAATGTGATTTTAACGCCTCATATTGCAGGATGGACTCATGAATCAAAAATTAAGTTAGCAGAAGTGTTGGTTAATAAAATCTTGAAATTAAAACTATAATTATGTTAAACGAAGCCGATTTTTTGGAAGATATTATAATTGAAGCTGCAAAAAACATTGCTTTAGCAATAAGGACAGCCCCAAAAGGACGAGGAAGAAATACTCTTGAAATAAAAATTGCAATAAAAGACGATATCGAAATTCTTGCAAAAAAAATGGAAGAGATTGGAGCAAGTAGCAATCAACAATTTTTTATACGTGACGCTGGAAATCTTCGTAAGTCAACAGCCGTAATACTTGTTGCGACAGAAATTGAGCCTCTTGGATTAAAAAACTGTGGTCTGTGTGGAAAATCCTCCTGTGACAATAAGCGTCAGTTTCCAGAAGTGCCATGTGCTTTTAATACTGTTGACTTAGGAATTGCACTGGGTAGCGCGGTAAGTAAAGCGGCAGACAATCGTATTGATAATCGAATCATGTTTTCGGCGGGAATGGCAGCCAAAGAAGTTGGAATTTTCGATACAAAATACAAAGTAATTTTAGCAATTAGCCTAAGCGCACACAGTAAAAACATTTATTTCGACAGACAGTAAATTCTACAATAAAAATGAAAGTATCAGGAAATATTTTAAAGATGCGCGCCGAACTTGCAGATCCGGTTAAATATTTTCTGCAATGTGGTGAAAATGAAATCGACATGAATAAATTTATCGGTAAAGAAATGAAGATTGAATTTACAAACCGAATAAATTGCATTCACTATGGCGCACATACTAAAACCAGTTTCCATCAAGGATATTGCTATTCGTGCTTTACTAGCATTCCGCAATGCGATGTAGGTGTTTTAAATCCTGAAAAAGACATGTCGCATCTTGGAATTAGCCGAGATATGGATTGGGCAAAAGAGAATTCGCTAATTGACCATTATGTTTATTTAGCATATACCAATCGTCCTTACAGAAGACAAGAAAGTCAAAGAAGCATTGGAGCTGATGAAACATTATCATATTTACGGTATCCCCATAGTAAATTATGATAAGAAACTGGTC
>JAQVGK010000331.1 GCA_028696755.1 Bacteroidales bacterium
GATTTTCGGTTTGTCCAGCATCAATATAAACACTATCACCAGTAAAATAATCGTACCAATATCCTGTATGAGCAAACTCTGGCCATACCGATTGAGAAGCGACATTAAAATTGCCAACAACAACAACTTGCATTTCGCCATTTACATAGCCATCATCCCAAAGTCGAATTCTTTTATCGTAAGCAGCTGTGCTCATTTCGTAATTTGATGTGCGGAAAATATTGTACGAGGTGCGCAACTTTATCATTGCTGCATATACCTTGTACAGATATTGTCTTTCGTAAACACCCATATAATCCCACCTTGGAGGTTTTTTATCGGTTCGAGTAGCTCCAGGTTCTTCTATAGCAGGCCAATTAATAGAATAATCGTAGCCTCTTTCGCCAAATTGCCACATCATCTTTGGCCCAGGCACTGTAAAGAAAAATGCTGCTAGAAGCTCCATACGCTTAAGTGCAGTGTTTTTGTCTCGTGTATTATAAACTGTGTCGCCTTCAACAACATTCATATTACCGTAAGTCAAGCACTTGTACATTAGTCGTTCTTCGTCGTGCGATTCCATATATCCAACCAGATTATGCCTACCCAGACTATTACCCTGATAGTGCTGATATGAAATACCATATTTAAAATCTGAGCTATCTGTCCATCCCATACCCGCTTGTGCATATTGTTCGTTAGCTGCCATACCACACCATAACATAAATCCGTGATCACTTAATGCCTTCTCTTCTGCAAACGACGCAAGATGCTCGAGTATAATATAGGTTCCTGGATATTTATTCCACAATCTTGATCCAAAGGCTTTTATATGTTCGACTCGGGTATTGTCGTAATTTCCCCAACCGCCAACATCAGTCCAAATAATATCGCCATCTTCGTCATAACCAACAGTTACATTATTTGTAAAACCTTTGGACAAATCGAGACGATAACCATCAATGTTATACTCAAGTATCCAATACGACAAAACAGAATCTACAAATGTTTTGGTAAACTCACTTTCGTGATCAAAGTCGTTGTGATAGCCGTATGGATGCGGGATAAGTTCGTTAAACCATGGGTTTTGCCAGGTTGGACGTCCTTTTTCTTTGTTATAATATAATCTTGCCATTGGATTTTGTCCTGACGCATGATTTAATACCATGTCTATAATCACGGCTATTCCGTTTTCGTGACAAACATCAACAAACTGTTTTAGCATGTCGGATGTACCATAACATTTATCGGGAGCGAAGAAAAATGCAGGCATATAACCCCAGCTGTCATTTCCATCATATTCGTTAACAGGCATTAGTTCAATTGCATTTATCCCCAAATCGGCAAGATACTGAATTGAATCCATTACAGTTTTATAGCTATGCCAGATATGCCAATCACGAACAAGCATTTCGTAAACAACTAAATCCCTATTATCTGGTTTCTGAAAATCAGTTACTTGCCATTGATACTCATCCTGAGTTGTGCTAAAAACACCCACCATTTCGCTGGCTTTTCCTGTAGGATATGGCTTTAGGTTTGGATAAATAACAGGGTGAATTTCTACATCATTAAAAGGATCGAGAAGTTTTTCTGAATACGGATCGGCAATATTAATATCAAAATCGACTAAGTACTGAAAAGCATACTCTAGATCAGGATTCAATCCTTCGAGGCGATACCACCAACGCTGACCATCTGGGGTTCGGCTGCACTGATACTCAGGCTCAATTTGCCAATCGTTAAAATCACCGATCATATAAACTCTGTTTTTCCAAGGGGCATGCAGACAAAAAACTACAGTATTTTCGTCAAGTATATTTATCCCGTCAACAACGCCAGCAGGCAGGGCTTCAACATTTACATCATCTTGAACAAGATAGAATAAACTGTCGGTAACAGTATTTGAACCTGATTGGTAATTAAACTTAATCCAATGTTTTCCAATACCTCCTGAAGTTATGTTTACTGAATGTTCGTCATTATAAACCTGCGAAATTAAATTTCCATCATGGAAAACATTAATCATTCCATCAGCCTTTGCAAGGATTTTTAATTCAAACATTTCACCTTGATTGGTTATCAAAGGAAACTCAACTGGCTTAACAAAACGAGCCTGTAGATCCGAAGTCCAAAGTGGAATAACGAAATCGCTTCCATCAGCTTCTTTTCCAGCAAGACTACCGTCTTCGTTACGAAAAACAAAGCACATTTCGTTAACTATTTCGCTTTGATGAATAGCATAAAAGTTTTTTGGATAAAACTTAAACTTATGCAAATTCCCACCTAGACTTTCCATTTCCAAAATAGAATCGCCTTCTGCCCATGAAGCAATTTTATGTTCCCAATCGTTATTGTTGATACTTAGAGATGTGATTACACCAGTATGGGCATAAACGGTTTCTGTTCCGGCGAGCACACCGTTACCTTGAGTAGCGTCGTAATAAATTGTAACCGTATCATAGATAGTTGGGAACTCAGGTTCCCAAGTTAATGCCTGTGAGTATGTCCAGTGTGTTGAGATAATCAACAACAAGAGGACAAATAATGATTTGATTTTCGTCATAATTAAAAATTATCTTGAAATTAATAATCTTTCGGTATGCGCAACATAGCTATCAAGAGCTACCTGCACCATATAAACACCATTTTCAAGGTTTTCGGTTGAGAAAGCTGCTCCATACCAACCAGCACTTTGTTTACCAGGATTTTGCTCAACAACTAATCTTCCCATGGTATCATAAATGCTAATTTTCACGTCCGAACCAGTTGTAACAATTTTATATTTTACTTCAAAATTCTCATTTGCTGGATTAGGATAAATAAAAGTATTATCGCTAAGTGTCATAATCTCTTCGATTGAGGCATCGTGAATATCAAGAACAATTGCAGGAAAAAGAGCTCCTTCTGGATCAGAACCCTGAATTACCTTTGGATCGCCAAGAATGTCAACAATAAAAATATCTTTACATAATGCGTCGCGACCAGAAGAAGTTCCGTCAACATTTCTAAAAACCATACCCATAGTATACGGCTTTCCACCCAAATTTACATTCCATGGCATCGATGGAACTGCTGAAGTCACACCTTGCTCGGTACTTACATCTGCGCTGCTAAAATAATCTTCAATAATAAATTCGATTGAGTAAACTCCATTTCCAACTGTTTGCATTAATCCAACACCATCATCATCAGCTATATCTCCCCAGTTACCTACTACATGTTGCCAAACCTGAGATTGAAAGGGAGTAATTTGAGATAAACAAAAGGACTGATTATTAGTAGCGTCTGAGCAATTTCTTGTTTCGGCAGAAACTGAGCATGTGCAGAGCCCTAAGTGAGCATAAACCTTAGGCCAGGTTGCAGCCAACCCACCTCCTCCTCCCAAACTGCACGAGGGATTCTCCATGAGTTTAGTATCCAGAGTTATTTTACAATATGTTCGGCCTGTCCATGGTGTTTGAGCATTTAAAACAAATACTGCAGCAAATAGCACGATTGTTAGAGCTAACTTTTTCATAGTTTTCAATTATTTAATTATTATTTTTTTAGTTTCTGTTTTGGTTGATGTTTCTAAAATCAATGAATATAATCCACTGCTATAATTTTCGAGATCAACAACGATTTTTCTTTCAGAATTGTTACTAATTTGTTCGACAAGTTTACCTGTTATATCATAAATTAACACCGAGTAGATTTTAGAATCTTTGCTTTCGATAAATAAGAAATCAGCAGCAGGAACTGGGTAAACTTCAATATTTGAAATTTCCAAATCATCAACACTTAAAACATAAATAGTTTTTGATTCCATGTCGGACGAGCAATCGTTTGTAACAGTGAGTTTTACTGGATACTGACCAAGAGCTGGATAAGTATAGCTTACATTTCCAATTGAAGTATTATCGGTAACATTATCACCGTTAAAGTCCCACGCATAAGTTTCGCCATAAAGCGATAAATCTGTGAAATCGACCTGAGTACCGGATACAACAGAATAGCTAAAATCTGCAACAGGATATTCAACAAGATTAATGTTTACAAGATCAAAACCTGTACAACCATTATTATCAGTAACTGTAACTGAGTACAAACCACTCTCCTCAACTGTAAGAGTCTGGTTTTCGCTTTCGTCCGACCACAAATAAGATTCAAAACTTCCAGCATCCAATATTACAGTTTGGTCAACACATAATGTTTGGTCGGTTCCAAGCTCAACATAAGGAAGTGCATAAACACCCACCTGTATTGTATCCATTGCAACACAGCCCTGATTATCTGTTGCAATCACAGAATATTCGCCACCTTCACTAACACTTATTGATGGAGTTGTTGCTCCATTACTCCAAACAATAGAACTAATATTACTCGATTGAAGTATTGCCATTATTGAGTTATGAGACGGTACTGGAGGAATAACAGACATGTCAATATAAAAATCTTCCTCAGTTATTGGGTTCTGTGCTACAATAGTTCCATCTTCGTTTCTGAAGACCAAATTAATTTTAAGAATTTCGGTACTAGCATTATAACCATAATAATCGAGAGGGTTAAATTTAATCATCCACATGCCACCGCCCAAATCAGACATTAAGCCAATTCCATCATCCTCACCCCAGTT
>JAQVGK010000332.1 GCA_028696755.1 Bacteroidales bacterium
CACCTTGGGTTTTCCTTTTTTTGGTGCCGGCCATTACGATGAACATGTTTGCAGGCGAACTTAAATCGGGAACAATGGAACTTCTGCTTACCCGTCCACTTACCGAGTTTCAGATTGTGTTTGCCAAATATATGGCAGCGGTTGTGTTGGTTTTGATTGCCCTGATACCAACATTTTTCTATCTTTTTTCGATAAACTCATTGGCCGATCCAATTGGTAATGTTGACTTTGGTGCAATATTCGGTTCGTATATCGGATTATTTTTCCTTGCTGCCATTTATTCGGCAATTGGTATTTTTGCTAGCTCTTTTTCGAAAAATGCAATTATCTCATTTCTTTTCAGCGTTTTATTTTGCTATATTTTCTTTTTGGGATTTGAGAATCTAGCTTTTATAGGTTTCTCAGGGAAAATTTCAGATTTTATTATTTCGCTGGGAATAAACGATCACTATAAATCTATGAGCCGTGGTGTTATTGATTCGCGTGATGTCGTTTACTTTCTTAGCGTAATCAGTATTTTTATTTTTATGACAAAACTCAGACTCGAAAGTCGCAAATGGTAGAAGCTATGAATAAAAAAGTCAGAAAAACTCGTTTAGTACTGCGTAAACAGAACATTTTTCAGGCACTTCTGATATTGCTTCTGATTGTCGTTTTTAATATTCTTTCTTCGATGGTATTTTTTCGCTTAGATTTAACCAAAGAAAAAAGATTTACTATTACACCTATTTCAAAAACAATACTTTCAAATCTGGAAGATAAAGTATATATCGAAGTTTATCTCGAAAGCGACGATTTGCCCGTAGAGCTTATAAGATATCGAAAGGTAGTTAAAGAATTTCTCGACAACTTTGAATCCTATTCGAATAAAATCGAAGTTGAGTTTAAAAATCCATTTGCCGAAGGCGATCCCGAGCAAAATAGAGAAGTATATTGGCAATTATACAATAAAGGACTTAATCCAACTTATGTCAGTCAGTCAAACGATGGCGGGGTTAGCAAAAAAATGGTCTTTGCAGGAGCTCTAGTTAAATATAGAGAAAAAGAATTTCCGGTAAATCTTATCAACAATAATGTTAGTGCAGGGACTGATTATGCAGGTTTATCGGAAACTGAACTCGAGCGCGATTTTATTCATGCAATATGGATGCTGACAGGGAAGAATCTTCAGAAAGTTGCTTTTCTAGAAGGACATAAAGAACTTTCTGAGTATCAAACTTACGATATCATGACTTCTTTGTCGAAGTATTATCAAATCGACAGAGTTAATATGAATCAGGTCTTAAATGCATTGGATGATTATGCTGTTGTTGTTGTTGCTAAACCCGAAGGTTATTTTACCGAGAAGGATAAGTTTATTATCGACCAGTATATCATGAAAGGTGGTAAAGTTATTTGGTTGATAGAATGGATGCAAATAAGTATGGATTCATTAAGCACTAAACCTATGCAAATGGCTATGCTTAATGATATCAATCTGGACGATCAGCTTTTTAATTATGGAGTAAGAATTAATCCCGATTTGATACAGGATTTAAGATGTTTGAGTATTCCTGTTTATGTAAATACTGTTGACGGAAATCCTCAATTCGAACCAAAACAATGGCCATTCTTCCCATTGATTATCCCCGATACGTTGCTTGATCATCAGCTCTTGCGAAATCTGGAGCCAATGCGTACTCATTTCGTGAGCTCTATCGATACAGTAGGAGAGAACCCCGAAATAAAGAAAACAATTTTGCTTAGAACTTCAGAATATTCAAAATCAATGGTTCATCCGGTTGAGGTTGATTTAGAGCTTATGCGCAACGAACCCGAGATGGCTACTTTTAATAAGCCTCACATGCCAGTAGCAGTTTTGCTCGAAGGCGAGTTTAAATCAAACTACGTAAACCGTTTATCCGACGAATTTGCTAATAACGATGAGTTTGAATTTATTCCCAAAAGCAAAAAAACAAAAATGATTGTAATTTCAGATGGCGATTTTATTCGTAACGAAGTTCGTACAATGGGAAATAAACAACAGCCTTATCCTTTGGGCTTCGACAAATATTATCAAGAGCAATTTACTCCCGGAAATACTCAGTTTTTTGTTAATTGCGTAAACTATCTATGTGCTGATGATGAACTGATTTCGCTTCGCATGCGGGAAATAAAAATTAGACAGCTCGACTCTGCAAAGGTTAAGCAAAAAATGTTTACCTGGGTTTACATAAATTCATTCATTCCCGTACTTATAATCGTGGTGATAGGTTTGCTTGTGGTATTTTTTAGAAAGATTAAGTACGACAGGAAGTTTTTAAAGCTAAAACCTTAATCTAACCATACCATGAAAAATTTGAAGTTATTACTAATTTATTCTGCAATACTTTTTGCTAATCTGCAAACTTTTGCTCAGGAAAAAGTTTTTACTTGTATTAACGACAAGGGCGAGGAACTTTTTAAATTTGAAGCATACTCGGTGTGGCCATTTCACGACGGAATGGCAATGTTTAAAACTGTAGTATTAAATGAGGCCGGTACAAAATATTTGTGGAGAATAGGTTTTATTAATGAGTCGGGTGAAATTGTAATTAAGCCTCAATTCGATCCAAAATATGTTGTGTATTATGGGTTTGCTGATGGTGTCTCTTGGGTAAGATATCCGGATACTGATAGATTTGTTCTCATTAACAAAAATGGAGATGTAATCTCGGAAAAAAGCTATGAAAAAGTTGGCAGTTTTCACGATGGCTTGGGTACTGTTTATGAGGGGTATAATCATGGATGGATTGATTCAACCGGTAAAGAGGTAATACCATGCATTTACATTGGCGACCCGTGGTTTTATGATGGACTTGCGTGCGTTTGTCCTGCCGAAAGCGAAATAGAGTCTTATGGGTATATCGATAAAAAAGGTGAGATTATTATTCCATTTCAGTTTAAACAGCCCGGTTTTAGTGGATTTGAGAATGGTGAAGCACGTGCATGGGTTAATGGAAAAACATGTTTGATTAATCTTAAAGGTGAAGTCGTTTTTACACCAACTCTCACAAATAATATGGATAATTTTAGTTGTGGTTTGGCGAGTGCTTATACAACTCCAAATCGAGGTGGGTTTGGGTTCTTCAATCGCGATAATAAATGGGTAATTCAACCCATATACGATCGTGTTTCGCCTTTCGAAAACGGAAGAGCTATTGTCGAAAAGGGTGGCCTTGTTGGAGTTGTTGATACTTTAGGGAACTTCGTAATTCCAATGATATATGAAAAGATTTATGGAGACTGTGGTGACCATGGATTATTTCACTCTCAGAAAGATGGACAGACTTTTTTCTTTGATTGTGAAGGCAAACCATTTACTACAGTCGAGGTAAATCAAATTGATGGTTCTAATTTCTACGGTAAACACCCATATCGGGATAAACAAGATAAAATGGGCTACCTCAATTCTGATGGCAGTATTTTTATCCAAGCTGTTTATGAAAGAACCGAAAGATTTAGCGAAGGGAAAGCCTGGGTTTATTGATAAAATTTTATTTCGAAATGAAAAAAACAAATATTATTCTTATTGTTCTGGTAGTTTTGCTTGCTGCAACAGTTACTATTATCTATGTCGTGAGAAATACTGATAAAAAAACGGTCTTTCGCGATTTTGCCGTTCAGGATACTGCATCTGTTGATAAAATATTCTTAATAGACAAGAATAATAACTCGATTTTACTCGAGAGAAAGGAGAATTTCTGGACAGCAAACGAGATATATAAAGCTCGACGCGATTTTACAAATCTATTGCTCGAAACTATTAAAAAGCTTGAGGTAAACGCTCCGGTTCCTGATGCAAAACTAGATAAGGTTCTTAAAGACTTGTCGGTATCGGGTGTTAAATGCGAAATCTACCAGCATGGCGAGCTAGCTAAAACTTATTATATTGGTGGTGTAACTGATGATAATACCGGAACATATATGATAATGGAAGGATCAGATTTGCCATTTATTTTGAAAATACCAGGTTTTAACGGTTTCCTGAATGTTAGATACAATACAGAAATTAACGAGTGGCGCGAGAAGATAATTTTCAACTACCAGTTTCAGGATATTGCAAAAGTTAAAGTCGAGTATCCTGGTAATAATGATCAATCTTTTATTGCTGTTAGTAATGGTAATAACACCTTTAGCCTTACCGAATTAAACGGGAAACCTGTCGAATTTAAATTTGATACCTTAAAAGTTAAAGAGTTTATTTCTTCTTGTAAGTTTATTGGTTTTGAGGCATATATTATGGATTCGCTTCAAGATTTTAAGCGTGACAGTTTGAGTAAACAACCTATATTAGCCAGATATACCGTCGAAGATTTTAAGGGGAAAAAGAAAAGCTTTAAAACACACTATCGTCAGAATATTAATAAATACATGGATGACGATGGCAAACTTTATGAATGGGATATTGACAGGCTTTATGGGGTAATTGACGATAAAGAAGTAGTTCATCTTCAATATTATATCATCGATCCAATTACAGTTGGTAAGACCGAATTTGCTGCTGAGTCAAACGAATAGTAAGGGAAGCAGAGAATTAAACAAATATTGTTCATAAAAAACTTAATAATTTGTCA
>JAQVGK010000333.1 GCA_028696755.1 Bacteroidales bacterium
ATTATTCGAGGCGTTTTTTTAACAAGATATTTTATGCCGTCTTTCTTTCCAGATAATTATGGTGATTTAATGCTTGTTGGAGATAATTCCTATAACTTTTCTCGTCAATTATTTGATATTAAATACTATACTATTTCTCTTGGGTATTCCTTTTAATTTTTCTGTACTTCCACATCTCTATTTCTTTTGTTATCTTCTGTTTCTTATAAATTGTCTTCCTTTATAAATTTACATTTTTTTTTACAATCTTTATAATGTCTTTTATAGAGTCAATAAAACCGGCTGCTTTTCTTTAAATATTGACTCTCTTTTTCATTAATAATTTACAACTTCATATCTGCTTCCTGCAACGCATACATAAAACCTTATGCAAAGTTAAGCCCCCACGCCCTTTGCAAGGTTATACAAGTTTTGCAAAAAAAATCTCCACCTGAAAAAGGTAGTATTTTTTTCGCAAAAACCTTGCAATTCCCCCAACACCTTGCTTTTCTGTTGCCTAAGGTTTCATATATGCTTCATTGTGTTTTGCGAGCGGTGTCGGCAATTTTCAAGCTGCCCCAAAATTTAGTTACTAATTTTTATAAACAATGCCTATGAAAACCAAGTATTTTAAAGATTGTCAAAGCCTCGAAGAGGTTAAGCGCAGATACAAAGAACTGGCGCTGATTCACCACCCAGATAGAGGGGGTAATACTGCTACAATGCAGGAAATTAACAACGAGTACGAGAACATCAAGAAAAACCCATTCTTTGAGTTTGCCAAGCAGTCACAAGCTCAACAGGATGATTTTCTCAGGTATCCTGATTTGATTGACCAGGTAATCAAATTACATGGTGTAATTGTGGAGTTGATCGGGGATTGGCTCTGGCTGTCGGGCAATACATATCCACATCGTACCATTTTAAAGGATTTAGGCTTTTTCTTTGCCCCTAAAAAATTGATGTGGTATTACCGCCCACCAGAGTACAAAGCTCCCAACAGCAAGCCAATGGATATTGATGAAATTCGGTATAAGTATGGCAGCGAGATTATTTCTGGCAAATTTCACAGTTTTGAACTAAACTAATTCGGATGGGGGTTTTAACTCCCATTTTTTATTGTGCATTTCGTTGATTTTTGAGGCATTACAAAGCATAAGTAACTGACTACTAACACTTTACATTATTTGTAACTATCTTTGATATAGTTCTTTGAATGACAGCTATAAAAGGAGGTTTAAAAGCGTATCAACTCCGTATCAACGCCGCTTAAAAAGCTTCTGATTTGGTATAGTTCAAGATAGTTAACAAGATGTGTAATTTAAAAAAGTATTATTATGGCAATTGTGCAAAATCCCATCACGGGAAGAACAAAAGGTAAGTTCTCAACTGCTGTTTTTTCAAAGCAATTTGGTAAAAACACAATGAGATCAAAACCTGTAGAGGTAAAGAACCCACGTACTCTCGCTCAGAGAGAACAGCGTGCGAAGTTTTCACTTATGGTTGAACTGTCAAGAAAGTTTTTGGCATTTATCCGCACAGGCTTTAAACAAGCTGCTGTGGGTATGTCTGAATTCAATTCTTTCATGCAGACAAACATTTTAAATGTCATCACTGGGATTTATCCCGATTATGCAATTGACTATACCAAGTTGATTGTAAGTAAAGGAACCCTGACAGGTGCAGAAGGTTTTACCGCCACTGCTGGAGCTGGTCATATTGTTTCAATTGACTGGACCGATAACACAGGTACCGGTGATGCTATGGGAACAGACAAAGCTTTGATGCTTATCCTGAATCCTAACAGTCCTAATGTCGTAGCCAACACAACCCTAAAAACAAGGGCTGATGGTACTTATGACATGACTGTTCCAGTGGCTTGGGTAGGAGAAGAAGTGCATGTGTACCTTTCTTTTATGACTGAGGCAGGTGACAAAGTGGCTGACAGTTCTTATGTCGGAGCAGTTACAATATTAGCATAATGTGAGGTTGATTTGAGGTTGTTCGGATTTAAAGAGGTTGTCGGCACTATGCTGCAACCTCTTTTTTTACAAGTATTTATTAACATTAAAAATTATAAAAATGGCAAAATTATCTAATGGTTTTCTCGGCGATGCCTCAGGTAAACTGGGAAACGTGGTTTTCTCCAAGTGGAAGAGAATCAACACAGCAAGAGCATATCAGGGTAAAATCTCTGATGCGAATTCACCGGCACAAAAAGCCCAAAGGCTAAGAATGTCAGCTTTACAGGCTTTTCTTTCGCCTCTGAATAACAACTTTATCAAGTATTTTAACTCCAGATTTGCAGTCAATTCTACGCCCTGGGCGAAAGCAATTAAAGATAATATGCCCGCAGTTGATGAACTCGGGAATATTGATCTTAGTAAAATCACTTTCGGAAACAATAGGCTACCAGCTGCAAAAATCATTTCTTCGGATTACGATCCATTCATTGACTGCCTGAAAATCAAATATGATTATCCAGACAGCATGACGTCTAATTCTAATTTTCCTCTGATTGCTTGTTCTATGTTAGGTATGTCCAAACGAAATGACGAACCATTCTCATTCAACGTGGATAATATGCTCAAATTCATGCCTTCAAATCAATTCTATTGCGAATTTGAAGACCAGGGCGGAACTCATATTTTTTCTAATTTCTTTGATCGGGGGCAGTTTTGGTTAATTCCTTTGCAGGACTCCAGATGGGATATGCAACATCAATCCATCCCCGACAATTCAACACCAACTCCATTTATTCCAGTCTCTGAAGTAGCAGAATTCAACAAGAATTTTGATTACAATCCAGTTCCAACACAAGCAGTAAATCTGAGTTTTGTTGATGATGGCACAAAATGCGACCTGATTATGAAGTTTGACACATCAAAAATCGAAAAAGGATTTTCAGATAAAAACAAACTTTCTGTCTGGCTCCGATTGATTACAAAAACTGGGATTGTAGATTTGCCTAAAAAGACCGCTCAGATTTGCGATTTCCCTCTATACACTACAATAACCAGCCCCGAAACAGTTGTTGGTGCTATTGCTTTGTATTGCACTCTGGATAAGGATGAAGTACAACTCGGATGTTTTAACCGTCTGTATCATGGAACCAGTCCATCAGGTGTAAAAATACCTTATTTTGATGCCTTATTTGATTTCTACGGAGCTAATCCTTTATCATTCAAATTACCAGCCGATGAAGCTGCTATTTTTGGCAATGTTGATGAATTACTTAGTGATTTTATCAAAGCTTATGAATCAGGATCCGTAACAGGAACTCCAGAAACATTTGATTACAAGAATTTAGAACTCGTCATCATTAACTCGGGAGGTCAATTTGTAGGCAAAGCAAAAATCAGAGATAATCATGATTTTTTTATTGGTGGACTCCAAAACTCAGAACCATATTATATTATGGCATCTATTACACCAGAGTTAATTGATTTGTGGAGGAAGAATTTCCCACAGCTTATTGATGCGATGGCAAAACCAATTAAAACAGGAAGCAATGTTTCATATTTATGTCCATCAGCGATTGTCGCCATCCACAATCAAGACCCGATTCCAGACGCTGTTTTAAAGGCTCTGAGACCATTTTTAGAAAACCCACTAGATTGGTCAATTCCGATGTCATCGTACACGAGAGAAGCCCTATTCAATTTTCAGACTTCAAATCCATTGAAGTACAAAAAGACAATGCAACAAGATTATCCGATTGCTATGGATGGGACGGTTGAGGGTTAAGATTAAATCAATTTTATTCCAACTTAATAAAACAACTTGTTTTGTAAATGCCAAACAGGTTGTTTTTTTTTGTTTTTTCATCTGAACCTAAAGCAAAACTAATGATTTACTGTTCATTGTTGAAAATATGTGAGAAATTCTGTTTTATCAAGGCTTCGAAGATATTGTTGTGTGAAATGCCAGTATGCAAATTGTATGCAAATAAAAAAGGCTCACAAAATTTCAACATTCTGTAAGCCTTGCTATTTCCTGCTCCCCCTCTTGGACTTGAACCAAGGACCCCCTGATTAACAGTCAGGTGCTCTAACCAACTGAGCTAAGGAGGAAAAAAGCGTTGCAAAACTAATATTGTTTTTTATATTTGCAAAATATTTTTTCAAATTTTTTTACAATGGTTAAAATTATGGCAATGGGGAATGCGTTGGTCGATGTAATGACAATGCTTCCAGACGATTCTACTCTTGAAAAATTAGGTTTGCCAAAAGGCAGTATGCAGTTGGTTGATCTTGAAACAAGCAAAAATGTTCAACAATTTACCGAAGGTTTTCCGAAAAGTTTGGCGAGTGGAGGCTCGGCAGCCAACACAATTCGTAGTTTAGCGACTCTCGGAATTTCAACAGGATATTTGGGAAAAATAGGTAATGATGAAATGGGTAAGTTCTTTGCCGACGATATGAAGAGAACAGGTGTTTCGCCTAGACTGATTAAGACTGATACTCCAACAGGATTAGCAGTTGCATTAGTTAGCAAGGATTCGGAGCGTACTTTTGCTACTTATCTTGGTGCAGCATCTGAACTTAGTCCGGATGATATTACAGAGGCAACATTCGATGGCTACGACATTTTGCATATT
>JAQVGK010000007.1 GCA_028696755.1 Bacteroidales bacterium
AAAATTGCTTTAAACCTTCTAAAAAAAGAAGATTCGAAGAAGATGAGTCTGGTAACAAAACGTCTTAAAGCTGCATGGGACCAAGATTTCCTAATGAAAATTCTAACATTTTAATGCGTTGACCCTGTCTAACCCCCCAAGGAATGTGTAGTTGGGCAAATTAAGGGAGGCTACATAATTATTGTATAAAGTGGTTGATATTGGACTAACACTTCCAGCATCAATAAATGTTGTGCTATCGCATTCGATTAGTGGGGTAACATAAAGCTGTATATTAGGTCTTTGAGTACTAGCTGTTAATGATGCTCGATCATTCCATGCAACTGTTGAGTTTGAATAATATCTTGATCTATTATATGATCCTGTTGATGTGTAACTATAATATGGTTGAGTAGTTACACTAGCCTGATATCCTTTTGTTATAAAAAGCTGTAAATTATCGGTATTATTGTAATTAAAAGGAGTTGACAAAGTAATTTCAATCCAACCCTTGCTAATTGAGTTTGGATATGTGCCAGAATAAACTAGAGTATATCCTCTAAGACTAGTAGTGCCTGTTGCAAGAGTGCTACTACTTGTATGTTTCATGTAAATATTTATATTCTCTATTGTAACACCTATAAGACCTGACGCTTTGTAGAAAGATATCTTTTCTATATCCCCTGCATAACCGATTTCACTTTGGAGGTAAATCATTTCGCTTGCAGCATAATTTGCAGCTCTGTTGATTGGCATAAGATATTGACTAGATGTACCTGTACCTATAATAACAGTTTCTTGTGCAAAACACAATACAGACATCAATAGACCTATTGTCAGCAATATTGCTTTATTCATATCTAAATACAATTAATAATGCTTAATAAACTTTACTTTTTATCGCTTACAAATTTATAAAAATATTATTATCCTCCAAATAAAATGTAATAAATTAATTACTAATTAATGATAATTTTTATAAGAGACATGTTAAATAGATTTAAAATACTGATAATCAATTAGTTATATTGAGTTTAGTTGCTATTTAAGTATAAAAGTACATAAATACCTGATGAATGATCACTATTACTATTCTTTATAATTAATAGGTATAAAATTTAAAATGATTAAACAAAGTGATATTCTATTGTTTATTATCAGTTTTGTTCTAAATTTGCATAAAATATTCTTAAATTAAGTTATGCTCAAATTAAATAGAAAACGCGTAAAAGCATTTAGCTTGACTGAGTTGTTAATAGTTTTGGCAATTATTGGAATATTAATACTTCTTGCATTGCCAAAGTTTTTACCTTTGATTTCGAAAACAAAGAGCACTGAGGCGCAGATTCAGTTAAAACATTTGTACACTTTAGAACAAAATTACTTTTATGTACATTCTACATATACAACCGATTTTACTGAGCTTGGTTTTGAGCATGCCAAATTGGTTTCGGAAGGGGGTACTGCAAATTATAAAATTGAAATTGTTGCTGCGCAAGGAGCCGCATTTAAGGCTGTTGCAACTGCTATTGTCGATTTTGATGGTGATGGGGCATTTAATGTATGGGAAATTGACCAGGATATGAATTTAAAGGAAACCGTTAAGGACTAATGGGAATATTTATTTCAGATATAAAGACGGTTTTTGGATTACTACTAATTCTATTTTCATTGATTATTGCATATCAGGATTTTAGAGATAGATCGGTTTCTGTTTTTAGCTTGATTTGTGTTTTAGCTGTAAGCCTCGGCATTTTGATTATTGAAATACTAGCAGATAATGGGTTTGCTTTTGCAATAGGGTTGATAATAAATATTGTACTCCTGCTTATCATGTTTCTTATTGTTAAACTCTACTTCAAGATTCGCAAAAAAGATGAAATTGTTGATGTTGTTATTGGTAAAGGAGATTTGGTTTTTATCTTATCACCGGCTATACTGTTCGGTCCGTTCTCATTTATTGTTTTTATTATTCTGTGTTGCATAATATCATTGCTCTCACTTATTTTGATAAAGCTAATACGCCAAAATTATCGAGAAATACCATTTGCAGGAGTTGGGGCAATTATAGTTGCTTTTACAGTAATCATTAATTGGATGTTTTCTGTCAACTTATTTAAGGACGATTATATTTTATACAAATTGCTTGCATGAACGAACAGATAAAAATATCTACAGGATTACAGCAATTACTCACAGTTGCTCAGGCTTGGGAATATAGAGCTATTCCGATTAAGCAGACTAGTTCAGAAATTGAGTTTGTTACTGATGTTTTTCCTGTAAATGACTTTGCAAAGGATGAGCTCGAAATGCTGTTTGGAAAAACAATTACTTTTTCGGAAATTTCAACAGCAGAGATTGATAATGCACTTAATAGATATTATCGTCAGAAATCAAATAATAATATCAAGCTAAATGTAACCAGCGATAATTTTGTTTTCAGCCTTATTGAAGAAGCAAAAGAATATGGCTGTAGCGATATCCATATCGAAACTTATGAGAATACATGCAGAATCAGATACAGAATTGATGGGAAATTAATCGAAAAATACATTGTTCCTGAAAATGAGTATCCTGTATTAGTAAACAAGATAAAAATTAAATCAAATATTGATATCGCCGAAAAACGATTACCCCAGGATGGCAGAATAAAATATTCTGTCGGAAACGATAGTTTTGATATAAGAGTTTCGGTTTTGCCAACGCTGTACGGTGAAAAAATTGTATTAAGGCTGCTTAGTAAAGACACTACTAATATTGACATAAATCGATTGGGGTTTAACCAACAGCAGTTAAATGATTATCTAAGTGCGATAAAAAAGCTTCATGGAATTGTTTTAATTAGCGGTCCAACGGGATCTGGTAAAACAACTACATTATATGCAACCTTAAAAATTCTAAACAAAACAGAATCAAATATTTTAACAATCGAGGACCCTATCGAATACACTCTTGATGGAATAAATCAAGTTCAGCTAAAAGAAAGTATCGGACTAACATTTGCCAATACCTTGCGCACATTTTTGCGACAAGACCCTGATATAATTATGCTTGGAGAGATTCGCGATGGTGAAACAGCTCAAATGGCAATCAGAGCGGCATTAACAGGGCATCTTGTTTTGTCAACTATTCACACAAACAGTGCTTGGGGCACAATTTCGAGGTTGATAGATATGGGAGTGCCATCCTTTCTCTTATCTAATACCTTATCATTATCCGTTGCACAACGTTTGGTCAGAGTGCTATGCCCTCATTGTAAAAAGGAGATCGATGTTCGCAACGAAGTCTTGAACTTGCCTGAACTTACAAAACTTTATGGTAAGATTAGTAAAGATCATATTCCAATCGGTTGCCCCGAATGTTACTATACAGGTTACAAAGGTCGAATGGCTGTTTATGAGGTAATTCCTGTGGATTCGGAGATTAATGGATTTATCCGATCAAACACGCAAGATATAATGCCGTATTTTAAAAAGAAAAATATAAAAACTTTGGGCGAAAGTGCATTTGCAATGTATAGTCAAGGACTTACATCTTTCGATGAAATTTATCCAATATTATTGAGTACAAATTAATGAAATTTAAAATGAAAATAAATATCACAATAATCTTCCTACTGCTCTCGGTAATTGGCTTCGGGCAGTTTATCAGTCGTGATTCCATTGAGATCGAACTAAGAAAACTGGCTGTTAATGAGCCTGCACTCAACTCAAAGGTTAGTGTATCTGTCGAAGATATTGATTTGGGTAATTTTTTAAGAGCTGTTGCCAACAATTCAAAAGTAAACTTAAATATCGATCCAGAAATCAAGTTTAATGTCACCAATAATTTTTCGGATGTAAAAGTTGTAGATCTTTTGGTCTTTGTTTGTAAGCAGTATAATCTTAGAGTAAAGATAACTGGGAATATTATCTCGATTTACATGCCCGAATCGGTTATTGAAGAAGTTATTCCACCAAAACAAAAAGAGATTTTGATAAGCTATTCTGATTCAACAGATTTCTTATCTTTTGACTTAAAGAATGATACTTTGGATCAGGTGGTTAGAATGATTGTGATTAAAACATCAAAGAATATTATTGTAGCACCAGAGATTAAGAACAAAGTAATTTCAGGTTATGTCCAAAAGGAATCGTTCGATAAAGCACTGTCAATGCTTGCTTTTGCAAACAATCTTGCATTTCGCACGAATGATGAAGGATATATGATAATTGAGCCAATTAAGCAAAGTGCAGAGACTGGCATAACTTCTAATTCAAACACAAGCACATCTGGTCGTCGTGACACAAAGAACACCCAAAATCAGGAAAATGCTAAAAACTTATCTAGCTTAGTTTTCAAAACATTGGAAAACGGTAGATTTAATGTGTATTGCGAAAAAATAAACCTTGACGATTTAGTAAAATATCTTTGCGACACTCTGAATATCAATTATTTTATAACAACGCCATTAACTGCAGATGTAAGCTTAAGTCTTACCGATTCGGATTTCGAAACATTTTTGATGCATGTTTTTAGCGGACTTAAATTCTCATACATTAAAAAGGATGATATTTATCTTTTTGGTGACACCCAGATTCAGGAGTTAAGGGTTATAAGGAATATTCAGTTGCAATATAGGTCTGTCGAAAATTTGGAAAAAATTATTCCATCAGAACTTAAAAAAGACTTGGAAATAAAAGAATTTTTAGATTTAAACAGTTTGTTAGTTTCCGGGTCGATTGCTAAAGTAAACGCAACTGAACAATTCCTAATGGATATTGACAAACTGGTTCCAGTGGTTTTAATTGAAGTTATGGTTGTGGATATTTCGAAATCTTCAAACATAAGTACTGGGATTACATTTGGAACAACAACTCAAGAAATACAATCAGGAGGCAATGTTTTTCCTGGGTTGGATTATACTTTTAATGCAGCATCAATAAATGCTATACTTGCAAGTTTCGAAGGTTTTGGATCTTTAAATCTAGGTAGGGTAAACAGCAATTTTTATATGAGTTTAAAAGCACTAGAAAGCAATGGAAATATAAAAATAAGATCAACTCCACAGTTAGCAACCTTAAACGGCAAGGAAGCTAATCTAACAATTGGCAAAACAACCTATTATAAAGAACAGAAACAAGATTTAGCAATTAACCAGTCAACCACAAGTGTTACTACTGTTAGTTTTAAACCTGTAAAAGCTGATTTAACAATTAAGATTAAGCCTGTTGTATCGGGTGATGAGCAAATTACACTCGAAATTGAGGTTAAACAATCTGATTTTGGTGCAAGAACAGATCCTGATGCACCGCCAGATCAGGTTTCTCGAGAGTTTAAATCAACCATTCGAGTTAAAAATCAGGAAATGATTCTCTTAGGAGGTTTGGAAGAAAGTACCGATTCGCAAACTAGCAGTGGTACCCCATTACTATCAAGAGTTCCTGTTATTAAATGGTTTTTTTCTTCACGAGAAAAGGAAAACAAAAACACTAAGCTAAATATTTTTATTAAGCCGACAGTAATCAATTAATGAAATTTCTTAATAAAATACCACTGATAAAAGGTTCTTTGTGTAGAGGAGTTCATATCTCTTTTACATCTAATGAAGATTTTGATTACGCGGTAGCAGACATTAAGAAGGCAAAAAATGAAATAAATATTATAAAGAGATTTGATGGCACATCAAGCATTAATAATGAACCAGAGTTTTTGTTTACCGACAAATTGCCGGTAATTATAAGTATTGATGGAAAAGGTGTATTACACAAAAAAGCATCCTTAGCCGACGGCAATGATTCTGACGAAATCATTTCAAATATTTTTCCAAACATACAATCCGACAATGTTTATTATCAGGTAGTTGATGCATATGATTCCTCAGTCATCGTTAGTGTTATCAGAAAAGAGAATTGCGATTTTCTGAACAAGCAAATCGAAAAAGGACTGATTTATGAAATCCTAGTTGGACCATTTTCATTAAAGAATTTAATAAATGTTATCGAGAAGAGTAACGACGAAAAGCTTGTTGCTGGTGGTTACGAGCTAAGTTTTAAGTCGGACGAGATAATAAACATTTCGAGAACTTCCGAACTCAAAACAAGCTTTAAAGTAGCCAATGAAATAATAGAAGAGAAATACTTAATCCCTTATTCAAATGCTATTAATTATTTCATAGATAAGGAGATAAACAAATCGATACTTCAAGATATTAACATAAAGAGTGAATTCCTTGCAGGAAGAGCATTTAAAAAGCTTGGCATTGTCTCAATTTCTTTCTTTTTCCTATTGTTACTGTTAAACTTCTTGGTATTTGACCACTACAATAAAAAACAAAGTACATTGTCAGTATTATGTGTAGAAAATGAGAATCTGTTGCAGGCACTTACTCAACTTGAAACAGATTTACAGCAAAAAAAAGAATTTGTTGAAAAAAGTGGAATACTTAGAGGAACTGGATCAGCGATTTTCTTTGATTACATAGCTGGAACGGTACCACCAGAAATAACTTTGACTTCGATGAATATTAATCCATTGTCGGGCAAATTAAAAAAAGACGAAAAGCCATCATTCGATTTTGGTGTTATTGATATTTCAGGACAAACTAGTTCGGGCGAATCATTAAATGTGTGGATATCTCAAATTAAGGAGTTTGATTGGGTAACCGAAATATCTATAACTGAATTTGAGCAAAATGATTTTCAGAGTGAAGGCTATTTTAAATTAAAAATAACTTTTTAGTCACAGTCAATGCTAAAGAAAATGACAAATACGAAAAAACTTAGACTATTGCTTGCAGTGGTTGTAATTTTTGCATTTGTCAGTTACCAGCTAGCTATTTCCGACACAATCTCTTCTTATAAAGCCTGTGTTAAGTTGGAGGAGCAATACGATAAAGCTAAAGATGCGCCTCAAAAAATGCAGGTTTTAAAAACGCAACTCAACAACTTAAATCAGGAAATAAATTGCCCCGAGGACATTAATTTCCAGGAACAATTGCTTAAAAAAATTACCGCATTTAAAGGCAATGGTAATATTGTTTTAAGAGAATTGCCCGAACCTATTTATTATAAAGAACAAGATCTTCTTGTTGAAACTCAGGTTGTGAAAATTGAAGGTGGTTTTCACGATTTGCTAAAACTGCTTAACGAAATGGAAACTGATTTTAACTACTCAAAAGTAAGTTCGGCTGGGTTTGAAATCGAGAATGATTACAAAAATAATAGACTTCGATTGAGTTTGAAGATTTATTTTCAAAACATAAAAATCTATGCAGATGAAAAATAGTATAATTATAATTATTGTGATGCTGTTACTTGCATTTGTATCAGCCTGCACCGAGATATTTGAAACCAATATTAAGGATAAAGAAATAACTCTTATCGCTCCTACTGATAGCTTAGAAACATGTGGTAATTTACACACATTTATTTGGGATGAAATAGAGGGTGCACATAGTTATAACCTCAGAATTGTTTCTCCTAGTTTTAATTCATTAGAGTCAATTGTTTTAGATACGATTCTAGGTATTACTCAGTTCTCGTATAGCCTTGAGCCTGGAGATTATCAATGGGGAGTTAAAGCTATCAATGATAATTACGAAACCAAGTTTTTTATCCGAAATATTCATATTGATACAACTTACGACTTCTCTCTATTGCAAGTTTTACTTAACTCACCGACAAATAATTTTGCTACAAATCTGGAATCAGTAAATTTTTCATGGAATGGTCTTTCTGGTGCAGAAACTTACTATTACGAAGTTAGAGAAGACGATTGGGATTCAGGCTCCGTATTTGTATCTGGGAGTACCACAGAGACAGAATTAGACCTTAGTCTTGACGAAGGTGTGTATTATTGGGGAATTAGTGCACATGATGATTTTTCTGGAACCAGCTCGCCTTATTCAACAAGAAAGATTGTAATTGATCAGACTGTGCCAATAAATTCTACAACCACATATCCAGTTAATAACGATACAATACAGACAGCAGATTTAATATCAGGTCAGATAATTTTCTCGTGGACTCGAGCGAGTGATAGTGGCTCTGAACTTTCAGACTCTATTTATGTATTTTCCGATCTAGAGCTGACGAGTCTTGTTTTTCGAGCTAAATCAAATAGTACTAGTTACTACTTCACTCCTACTCAATTTGGTGAATATTACTGGTTTATAAAGACTTTTGATGCCGCTGGAAACATTGCTGAATTTAATGTAAGTCAAATACGCAAGTTCAGATATGAAGAATAAAAAGAGTTTATATATTCTGATTCCTGCTGTCGCAATTATCTGGGGATTAATTGCGTTTAAGATTTTTACTTATAATGATGAGAATGTTGAAATTCCGATTGTCAAGCCAGTTACAGAATCCAAAAAGCAGAACATTGTTAAAGAAGCGCACATTATTAATACCAACTATCCCGATCCATTTCTAAAATCAAGAACATACTCTCCACCCTCAAAATTAGAGACTACCCAACAAGTAAATAAAAAGGAGAATACTACTACTCAGGTTAAACCAGTTGCTGTTACAAATAAAGATATAAAATGGCCACCAATTAGTTTTGATGGAATGGTTGTAAATAATACGTCGGGTGAAAAAACTGCAATTATTACTGTCAGTGGTAAAAGAAAACTACTTGACTACAATGACGAAATTAATGGCATCAGATTATCTGCATTATTTCAAGATTCTGTTGTTTTGATACTTAACTCTAACTTTAAAACTTTCTACCGAAATAAATAGTTTAAAATGAAGAAAATAATTATACTTTTAATAGTTCTGTGTATCTCGATATTAAATGCTTTCTCTCAAAGCAAATCGAGAGAAATAATTGTTAACAATGGCGACACAATTGTTAAATGTAGGGTACGAACAGAACCTCTCAAATATAAACCAAATGCAGAGGTGATTTATTTTTGGTATAAGTCGAACCGAATTTATACTAACAAGGGTGGTTATGATGGTTTGCTTTTGACGGATTTTTATAGCGTTTATTACAAAGGTAATCTGATCGAAAAAGGAGAATTTGTAAATGGAATTAAAACTGGTACATGGATTAAGTGGGACACTGAAGGTAGAATTGTTGAAAAATCAGACTTTAAAAAAGGACTACTCTGTGGTGAGCAAATTAAATATTTAGCGGATGGTACAATTGAAAAACAGAAATATAAAAAAGGCGAATTGTGCCAACAAGACACTAAGCAAAAAAAACAACAGAAAAATATCGAAGTAAAAAAATCAGAAAAGAAAACACCAATCGAATCTTCTGATAAACAAAAAGAACGCAAGAGTTTTAAAAGCAAAAGTAACTCAATAAATAGCAATACTGATTGATGATTTAAATTTCTGATGTGAGGGCGCTTTATGAAAAAAATATGCGAAGTATTCAAGACATTTTATTTCCGCAAATTAAGCGGAGGAGCATTGTCTTATGCTGTCCTGATATCTTTGCTTATTGCCATGCTTATAAGTTTCGTTTTAATTTTCAATTACTATACTTCAATTTTTATTAAACGATCGGTAAATATTAGTCAATCGGTATCTAACGTTTACTCGGGGTTTAATCTCGCATTAAATGAAATTCCTGAGCTTGGTTCTATGGATGTAATACTATTTGAGGATAGTTCGTCAATGGTTAATATTAATACTGAGCTGTGGGGAGCCTTCTATTTAGTTACTGTTAGTTCTAAAGATTTAGATGCAATTTCGAAATCTGCTATTGTTGGAAACAAGCGTTCCGCTAACAATAAAACTTGTCTTTATCTAACTGACCAAGACGAAATATTGTATCTTACAGGTGAGACTAAAATTGAAGGAGATGTTAGTGTTTCGGAAAAAGGCGTTAGGTCAAAGATGTTGGAAGGGCGTAATTTCTCGGGCAAAACACTTGTTAATGGAAACATTCAAAGATCAAAATCGGATTTACCTGAGGTTAACTTGGAATTGCTCGAAGATAGTGACTATAAGTTTTCCGAAATATTTTATGCAGGCCAACTAACAGCAGGAGACACTCTTTACAATCCTTTTACTGCTTCGCCAATCGAATTGGTTGTAAGATCGGGCTTAAAAGACATAATGATTATTGGCAAAGTAGTAATAACTTGCGAAAATAAAATAGTCATTGATAAATCATGTAAGCTCGAAAATGTGATAATCATTGCACCTGAAGTAACAATTGGAGAAGGTTTTTGTGGAAGTGTTCAGATTTTTGCAAGTGACACTGTTTTTATCGAAAAAGGCGCAAAGTTGAACTATCCAAGTTTTATTGCACTATTTCCAAAAGCTTTCTCTGGGGGAAGAGTGATTATGGAAGAAGATTCTGAAATAATTGGAGGGATTTTGCTCTATCAAGAATATATTGACAAAAACAGCCCATCACTTATTAGTTTAGATAAAAACAGTAAGCTTACAGGAGTTGTGTATAGTAATGATCGGGTTGAATTAAAGGGAATTGTTAAAGGTAGAGTTTTTACCGATGGAATTGTTCTTGAGACAGCTTCATCCGCCTATAAAAATGTATTAATGGATGCTGAAATTTCAATAAAGAATTACAATCAGTTTTTTATCGAACCAGCCATTTTTAAGGACGCTAAACTAGGAGTTCTAAGATGGCTAAACTAAAAGCAGGCACATTAGTGGAGGTGATTGTTGCTATAGCAATAATGGTATCGGTTTTTACCGTAGCCATAAATATTTTTTATCAAATCAATCGAAATGATAATAACTATTTAAAATTAAAAGCAATGCTAATTGCCAGGGAACAGCTATTCGTTATTAAAAGCAAAAAAGAAGCTTTAAATGACAATTTTGAATCTGGCTTGTTTAATGTTAATATTGAATCTGTGGAAATATCAGATTCGTTGTTCAAAGTCACTGTAATTGTGAACAAGGAAAACATTCAATATTTTAGATGTAATGAAATAATTTCGTTAAATGAAGGAGTATATTTATGAGTAAACAGCTAAGAGCATTTACTATGTCGGAAATGATGGTTGTTTTAGCAATAACAGCTACAGTTTTTCTTATGGCTGTTTTTATAATCACCAACTTTAATAGTTATTTCAGAAAAATGACTAAAGAAAATGATCTATACACAGAAATAGCTCAGTTTAACAATCTAATCGAAATGCAAATGTTTAGGTCCGACTCTGTATTAATTAGAAATGATACATTAGTTTTTAAAAGTTTTAATAAAACTGAATCATTTCTAAATCAAGCCGACTCGATATGGCTCTTTTCAGTTGGTAATGATGTAGATACATTTAGGATTAAGTCATCTGATTACGAGATTAAATATGTGGGTAATAATTCCCGCTTGGTAAGCAGCATTAGGATTAAGGCCCAAATTTCCACCAAAGAACATCTAGATTTGATTTTTTTTAAGCAATATGATAATTATACTTACTTTAAAGTAACCGAGAAGCTATGAGTTTAAATATCACCGATATAAAATCAAGCGCGGTAAAAAAAACTGCAAAATCAAACACTGGTTTAGTTTGGCTTAATTTTAAACCTGCATCCATTTCCGACAAAGAGAAAGAAGCGTTTTATTCCGACATAAGTATTCTTATTGCATCGGGCATTGACATCAAAACATCTATTGAGTTAATCCTTAAAGAAAGAACTAAAAACAAGAAAACAGAAATCTTTGAGTCAATCCGCAAATCGTTGATAAACGGTAAAAGTTTTTCAGAAGCAATTAGTATTACCAACAAATTTTCTGCATATGAGTATTACAGTCTAAAAATAGGTGAAGAAAGCGGAAATATTTCCGAAATCCTGAACGAACTTTCTTCATTTTATAATGATAAAACCTCTCAAAAACGACAAATTATAAATGCTATTTCTTATCCAGTTTTAGTTCTAGTCGTTGCAGTTGTTGTAGTTATCTTTATGATGAATGTAATTGTGCCAATGTTTAAAGATGTTTTCAGTCGATTCAATGGCGAATTGCCAGTTATGACAAAAATGGTGATTACTCTATCAGAGGCATTTTCCGAGAATATTTACATCTTTTTATTTGTTGCACTGGCAAGCATTATTTTTTATTTCTACAGTAGAGAAAAACTTTGGTTTAAAAAGGCTTATTCTCAATTATTATTAAAGTTGCCTTTTGTCGGTGTGCTCGTTTCGAAGGTTTACTTGGCACGTTTTTGCCATTCTATGGCTTTGCTAATAGGTGCAAGAGTGCCATTAATCAATACTCTAGAATTAGTTAAAAACATGATAGGATTTTATCCTTACGAAGAAGCTCTAAAGAAAATTATTCGGGAAGTTGCCGAAGGAAAATCTTTATTTCTGAGTATGAAAAAACACAAGATTTTTGATGAAAGAACTGTTTCATTAGTTCAAGTAGCCGAGGAAGTAAACCAGTTAGATTCAGTTTTCAAAAAGCTAAATCAACAATATTCAATCGAAGTAAAACATAAAATCGGACTTCTTAATGGCGTACTCGAACCTTTACTTATAATTTTTATCGGAATCATAGTTGCGGTAATTCTCATTTCGATGTATTTGCCACTGTTCCAGCTAAGTTCGTCGGTTTATTAGTTTTTTGCATAACCCGCAAACTTATATTTCGTTCAATCACAAAAATTTAAATCAATTAATATTTAGATTTTCGTATTTGATTTGCAGATAAAAATTCTTACTTTTGGAAGATTATAAATATTATTACTATAATTGTAGTTAGATTATTTACTTTTATGGTTTATATTCTGGTACAAAATTTTAGCGATAAATGCCCAAAACCATACAAAATTGCTGGTAAAATAAAAAATGATGTAAATAGAAAGATGCGGGTTATTGGGATTTGGCTTTTGGGATTTATTTACTAAGCTTTTTCTCAAACTCACTCACAGCACGTCCTAAAATCTCATCTGCTACATTTTTCTCATCAAAGCCTTTAACTTCGATTTTGCCATTTCCTTTGTAGTTTGTGAACCAGATTTTTAGTATTTCGGTAATGCCTGGAAATTTTTCGTTAAGTTCTGCGATTGAATTAACTGCATAGTATGGAGAGCCCTCTTTAACAGCAATTAGTTTATCGTCTTGCTCTCCCTTATCGAGCATAACCATTACGCCAATGAGTTTACATGCTACCACATCTCCCCTATTGCAGGCATCGCCAAGAACAAGAACATCTAGAGGATCGCCATCTCCTCCAAGATCTTTTGGCAGCAATGTTTGTGGTATCATTCCATAATTTGCAGGATAAGCCAGATACTGAACAATTCGTGGTTTTTCATCGACAAATTCGAGACGCATACTGCCATCTTTTTTATCAACTTCCCACTTCTCTAATGTGCCTGCAGGAATTTCGATTACTGCATTTATATCGCCATTTTCGCAATATGGCTCGTAATCATCTAAAAAATGTTTTTCGCCTTTAAGTACATAAAGACTATCAGTTTCCTGAATTGTTTCATCAACTTTGGTGCTTACATTATTATCGCAGGAAATAAACAGACAGAAAAATGCAAAAACAAAGACTATAATATTCCAAAACTTTTTCATCGATAAAATTTTAGGTAAAAATAAAAATTATTCTTGGTGAAAGATTTAATATTTGTAATTTTGTATCAAAATCATCCAAAATGAAAAAATTTTTAATTGTAATTTTTATAAGCGGACTATTTGGCGTTTGCAAAGGCCAAGATGCAATGGTTACCGTTGGTTTAGGATACAATATGATGTTTACAGGTGCCAAAGCCTTAAATGTTGTAATTGACAGATACAATGAAACAAGACCATACCTAAGTAAAGAAATGGGACATGTTTACTTTATGGATGGGATTTCGTTTAATTCCTCTGCAACTCTTGGTGTTATAATGTTTGATTTTAATTACAATAAAAAAGTCTCAGTAGTCTCAGCTCAAGGAGATAATGGATATGGCCTAATGCAACGAGATTTGAAGATAAAAAATGGAAATATCGGCATCGGACTAGGAGTCCAGGTATTTGAAATGAATCCTGCAGTTGCAGTAGGTTTTAGTGCAGATATCGGGATGCTTACTTTTAAAACAAGGGCAGCAAGTCCAGATGATATTAGACAATATGACTTTGAAGAATTCGAATACAGCCTCACTTCCGGAATGTCGTTTTGGTTTCAACTTCTCTTTGCATCAAATGATGAAGGATTGGCACTTTCGTTAAGGCCATATTATCATTTCGATTTTCTTAAGTATAATTATGAATGGGTTAACCAGGGAATTAATCCCGACACTTACTATTACGATAGATATGATCAAACTGGTAAGATAAACCACTTCGGGATTCAGCTAATTTTGAATTATTATAAAAAGGTTTAAATTAGATTAATTTTCAGGCTGAAAGCCTGATTTAATTCAACCTGATGCGGCGCATCAGGTTGACAAACACAAATACCTCTTAAGCGCTATAGGCGCGGCTTAAAACTTCTACCTAAAAACCAAATAAACAAATCCAGCCAAACCAACAAAGAAAATTACTACTACCATAATCTTTCTATTTCGCACTTCTTTATCATTGAGTTGTCGAATTTGTCCGCGATTTTTGTATTTTTCTTCAAACTTTTCGCCAATTAGCATCCCTAAAATCACACCGACTAATGGTCCCGCTCCTACTAAAGGAGGAATTTCGAGAATAAGTCCTAATGGAACACCAATAGCACTTAAAAGTCCAGTTGAGATTAACATCGATAAGGTTTTAAAGTATCCTTCGGGGTATTTTTTTTCTTCTTTCATTACGTTAGTTTTTGCAAAAGTAATTTTTATTATGAATTTTTTGAAAAAATAAAAGATACAAATCTAAAATTCAAATTTTAATAAATCGCCAAATCTCGTATAATTGGTAATGCGCATTTCAACTTTTGCTGACGCCAGATTACAATTTTACAAATTTGATAATCTAAAATTAATTAAACCCCTATTAATCTGCTTAGCTGAAGTCTAATCCATTCTATAATTCGTCAATTAGCGTTCTTTTTTTCTTTACGCTTATTTTATTGCTGACGCCAGATTTTATTAACGCGAATTTTCGAATTTTCTCGAATTGCTATTAAATTCAACAATATTGATTGTACCGCAAATAATTCGCTAATTCGCGTTAATATTTTAATGTGCGTAAGCAAGAACCTAAATGGTTACATAATTTTAGTTCATTTATATTTGATACATTTGAACTGATGACGAGGCTAAAAACATTTTAATTCTTTTTTTTTCTTTGTGATTTCTTACAAATATTTTCTCAAGTTTTGTATCTTTACAAAAAATTTCGATGATGTTGAAAAGAATTATAATATTATGTCTTACTGTTTTACCTCTTGCAATATTTGCACAGGAAAACAATGGATATTTTGGCAATGAGCCATTTCTTGATAGCGATTCAACCAATGTCAAGTCTGAAACTCCCGCGCCAATTAAGGAAAACAAGCTTGAAGCTGGATTTTCGGCAGGCTCGATGTTTACAAATTATTATGGTAACAGCGTTTTTACGAATTATGCTGCACCAGAAATTCGCTACAATTTCACCGACAAATTCACACTTTCGGCTGGAACGATGATGACTTATTCTTCCTTTCCAACATATACTCAATGGAATGGAGAGAATGCTACACAGGCTAACCGCAGCATGATGAATTATTACATGTTTATGAAAGGTAGTTATTTAATCACTGATAATCTGAGAGTCCACGGATCTGCTGTTTTTGACATGAGTCCAAATGCTAGTTCGCGTAACACATTTAACACACTTGGTTTTGATTATAAGATTGGCGAAAACACATACATAAGTGCAGAGGTCAGCATTTACAATGTGAGCAATCAAAATCCATTTTTCCGCCCACAATATTCAGCATTTGACGATAATCCGGCAATTAGGCCATTTGGCAACTCTTTATTCTCCGAACCATTTCCGTCGTGGTAAGCAATAGCACAGCTAAAAAGTTTTTCTTCCCCACTTCGGCAAAAGAAATGAAAGAACTCGGCTGGGATTATGCCGACATTATTTTAGTAAGTGGAGATGCTTTTATTGATCATCCTTCGTTTGGAACAGCTGTTATTGCAAGAGTGCTCGAAAATCAGGGTTACAATGTTGCAATAATTCCACAACCAAATTGGCGCGACGATTTGCGCGATTTCAAGAAATTGGGAGCACCACGATTATTTTTTGGTGTTTCGGCCGGAAATTTAGATTCTATGTTGAATCATTACACCGCTGCAAAGCGCAAACGCTCGGATGATGCTTATACACCAGGTGGAAAATCTGGTCAACGCCCTGATTATGCTACAAATATTTACACAAAAATATTAAAAGAAATTTATCCTGATGTTCCAGTCGTAATTGGTGGCATAGAAGCATCGATGCGAAGATTTGCACATTATGATTTTTGGCAAGATAAAATCATCAACTCAATTCTCGAGACATCGGGAGCAGATTTGTTAGTTTACGGGATGGCAGAAAAAGCCATCAGTGAAATTGCAGCCAAACTAAATGATACTGGACTTATCGCAGATTGTCACAATATAAAACAAACAGCATATTTAAGCAGTTTTGATAACAAAAAAGAGTCGGATGTAAAGCTATTTTCATACGATGATGTGTGTCGTGACAAATTAAAATATGCACAAAACTTTGTGAAGGTTGAACAGGAAACAAATTATCAAAGCGAAAGACGTATAACTCAAATAATTGGAAAATCAAAACTTATTGTAAATCCATCGTTTCCAGTTTTAAGCGAAGCCGAAATTGATGAGATTTATGATTTGCCATACAATCGAATGCCGCATCCACGTTACGATGGCAAGGAACCAATTCCTGCATGGGAAATGATTAAAAATTCGGTAAACATTCACCGTGGCTGCTTTGGGGCTTGCAGTTTTTGTACAATTGCTGCACATCAGGGAAAAATGATTAGCAGTCGCTCCGAAAAATCAATTTTAGCAGAACTCAAGAAAGTTGCTGCGAGTCCAGGATTTCACGGACACATAAGCGACCTTGGTGGGCCATCGGCAAATATGTACAAAATGCAGGGATTCGATTTAGCAATTTGTGCACAATGCAAACGACCATCTTGTATTTTCCCGTCCGTATGCAATAATCTAAACACTTCGCATCAGCCACTTAGCGAACTTTATAAAAATGCTGCTAAGATCCCTGGAATCAAAAAAATCAGTATTGGCAGCGGAATTAGATATGATATTGCATTGCACGAAACAAAAAATCCTGCAATCAACAAACAAAATCGCGAATATCTTGAATTACTAATAAGTCGATTTGTTTCTGGCAGGTTAAAAGTTGCCCCCGAGCATAGTTCACCATCAGTGTTAAAGCTAATGCGTAAGACATCATTTAAAGGCTTCCGCGAACTTCGAAAGATTTTTGTCAAGATTAACGAGAAATACGAAATCAATCAACAGTTAATTCCATATTTTATCTCTGGTCATCCGGGTTGTAGCGAATTAAACATGGCTGAGCTAACTGATGAAATCAGAGATATTGGCTATAAACCAGAGCAAGTGCAGGCCTTCACTCCGACTCCAATGACACTTTCCACAGTAATGTATTACACTGGTATAAATCCTTACACTGGCGAAAAAGTTTATGTTGCGACAAAGCAGGAAGATAAGGACAAACAATTAAAGTATTTTTTTTGGTACAAACCCGAAGTGCGAAAAGAGCTTGATGCAAAAATGAAAAACTTTAAAAGTACTAATGGTAAATCCATCGCTAAAAATGATAAATACTCCGAAAAACGAAAATCAGACAAAAGAAAAAGAAAGTGAAAAAAAATCTCGAAATATCGATTTTACTCCTAATTATCCTTCTGATTTCATCGTGCATTACGAAAAAATTTAATGATGGAACAAATCAGATTTTTTGTGGCAAATCAGCTTGGACGGCTAGCGAAATCGAATGTTGTAACTATGCAATAAATCAGATCGAAAATTCTGAATCGACAAAAATTATTTTTAAAAAAGCGAAGATTAAATCAATGGGGCAAGCTCAACCACATCCGTTAACAATGCTTCGCAAACCCGAAAATAGAGTTTATATTATTAGTGTTAGAGATAGTTCTGTTAACAAAGGGTTGAATTTTTCGACGATTTCCGATAGTGCAAAAACCGGGCTTGTTGGTCATGAGATTTTTCATGTGATGGATTTCAAAAAAAAGAACTTCTTTCAGATAATCATAATGGGTTACAAATATTCCTTGTCAAAAAAATACAAACGTAAAACGGAATGGGAAACCGATTCGCTTACAATATGCAACGGACTAGGAAATGAGGTACTTTTATTTAATCAAGAAATTGTAAATTCTAAATTTGTGAGTCAAAAATATCTCGAAAGAAAGAATAAATTCTACATGCAGAGAGATGATATCCTCCGAATTATTGAGAATTGTGGAAATTAGTCAGCATTCTCAGTAATTTTTATAAATTATTTTTTTACACTCCTAAAAATCATAAAAGACTGAATTTCAGAACATTAGCAACCAATTGAGTTATTTTTCAACAAATAATATTGATAAAAATCATGTAACAGTGTTATCAGCATATTAAAAATACTCTATTTTTGAAATAAATTTTTGAGAAAAACGGTTTATAAATAATAAGTAATAAACCGATTCATTATGAAAGCGTTAGGACAAAAAATATTATTTACTGCGTTGGTTGTCGTATTTTTCGGCACTGCATTTTCTCAGTCAACAATACAGCTAAAATTCTCTCCACTTGGTATTCATCCGTTTAACGAGACAAACTCTCATTTATTTGAGAACAAAATAGATGAAAACGGTATTTTTGTAACGGAACCATGTTTTATTCTTTCGTACGAAGCTTTTTTGAGAAGTGATACTTTTGCTTTTAGAGGGATGTTAGGATTTCTAAGTGATGCAGCATCAAAACCAGCATTTTTATTGCACCTAGGATTCAAGCAAAGGCTAAACCAGGTTTGGAGAAATTCGCTAAGTGTCGGATTGGGTGGGAATCTTTATGGACGCGACTCTTGGTCAACAATTTACGGCTATGTGCCCGACAATTCATGGGCGGCAAATGGTGACTGGGAATACAAAATAGGATATAAGGCTGAAATTGAATACGCTTTGTTTCTAAATGATAATAACGATATCACATTATCGGCAATTTATGGCCATCAGCCTAAAACTTTTACATTTACTGTTGGTTATAAATATTGGTTTTCATCAATTATTAAACACCCCAAAAAATGCGGATCATGTCCGTTTGAAAAGACCAGCAAGCACTGGAACCCATAATCAATCATTATAAATTAAACCCTTAAGATATGGAAATTAAACGTGTCTTCGATATTTTAGAGCTTTATAAATCTGATTACGCCGACCTTAAAGATGCATTCTCATACAAAGACAAAGGCTCTTGGGTGAATTTCTCTGCTCAGGATTATTACAAATATTCACACCTTTTTGCTTGTGGTTTGATTAATAAGGGATTTAAGAAAGGTGAGAAAATCGTAACAATGTCACAAAGCTTACCCCACTGGAACATAGCTGATATGGGCATTTCTCTTGCAGGACTTGTTCACGTCCCGATTTATACCACTCTTGGCCCAGAAGAATTAGAGTATATTTTGCGACACTCCGAAGCCAGAATAATTATAGTTTCGGATGCTGGACTCTATAAAAAGCTAAAACAAGTTGCAGACAAAATTCCTGAAATTGAAAAGGTATTTGCTTTCCATCATATCGAGGGAATCGAAAACTGGGTTTCGCTTATTCAAGAAGCACAGGATAATGAAGAAGAATTGATGAAACAGCTGCAAGAAATAAAAGATGCAGTTGATGAAAATGATTTACATACAATTATTTACACTTCTGGAACTACAGGAAATCCAAAAGGTGTAATGATTTCTCACAAAAACATTCTAAGCAATGCTATTGGAGTTAAACCTATTGTGCCAATTGATCATGGACAAAAAGCATTGAGTTTTCTACCTCTTTGTCATATCTACGAACGAATGTTAAATTACTCGTTCCAGATGAAGGGTATCGCAATTTATTATGCT
>JAQVGK010000334.1 GCA_028696755.1 Bacteroidales bacterium
TGTAGGTCGGCAAGATGGTTTGCTCCATTTTTTTCAAAAATCTTTAAAATTGAAACATTTGGGTACTATTGGTACACTGCATTCTCGGAAAATAAAGATAAATATAAACGTGCAACATTACAATCCACAAAAGTCTATGCTGCAGGATGCCCAGGTCGTAAATCGCATGGTTTGATTGGTTCAATCAAAAAGTATTCGGGAAGTCTTAAACTTGAAAAAATGATAGCATTTACGCCTGACCAAAATAGCGGAGATTCGACGTACAACAAAGTCGCAGATTTGTATAATCAGGTTTTTCAAGATATAAAAGTTAGAAAAGACGAATGGGCTTGGATAAAAAAACACTTACCCTCTTCAAATGAAATCACCGTACTTGATATTGGATGTGGAAATGGGGCATTATTAAAAGAGCTTTCACCAATCATTATAAATGGCCTTGGCCTTGATACCTCCTCGGCGATAATTGAAAAAGCCCGTGAAATGAATTCGACCAATACCAACCTAAAATTCCAATGTATTGATGGGCCAAAGCTTCCAGCAGAGGATAGATCATGCGACCTGGTAATTTCACTGATGTCATTTCGTTACCTCGATTGGGATCCTCTAATGGATGAAATAAAAAGAGTATTAAAACCAGGAGGTAAAGTTCTTATTGTAGATATGGTAACTGTTCCTCCACGTTGGTATGAATACCCATCGTTATTAAAGTTCAAACTTAAGCATTATTTGCAACGATTTGCCACTCCTGAATTCTATTCAAACCTAGCACGCTTAGTTTCCGACCCAGCTTGGAAAGAAATGCTCAAACATAATCCAATTCGCGCCGAACACGAAATGAAATGGTATCTCGAAAGCAGATTTCCTAGAAAAAAAACTCAGAAGATAAATATCGGAATGAATTCGTGCATACTTGCTTTTGACTCTGGTAATATTGAGAATATTAAAGAAATTAATCTAAGTTGGCCATAAAATGAAAATTGGAATTTGTGATTATGGAATTGGGGGATTAGGCTTATATAAACTTCTCCGTGAACAAACTTCGGTAGATATTATTTATTTTTCTGATACTGGCTACATTCCCTACGGAAAAGTGCGCGAATATGACTTAAAAATTCGCTTAAATAAAGTTTTAAACTTCCTAAAGACACAAGATGCCGAATTTGTTGCTGTAGCATGCAACTCTGCGAGTACAGTTTTACCAATTGAAAATCACAAAGCATTTGGAATTATCGATTATGGCATTCAAATGGTTGAAGAAATTTCACCTACGGAAATTGCAATTGTTGGGGGTAATAGAACTATAGACTCGGAAATATACAAAAATGCATTCGAGAAAATCGGTATTAAAGTTGTCCAGAAGTCTGCTCAAATATTGTCAATAAGAATCGAAGCTGGAGATGTTAATTCGATCGAAATTGAAAATGACATAAAAAATATTTTTTCAGATTTTCAAGATCAAAAATTCATTTTGCTAGCCTGCACTCATTATCCTGTAGTTTCTAAATTAATTAGCACATACTGCCCAAATAGTATTTTACTCGATCCATGTAAAAAAATGTCGGAATCGATTATTGAGAAATTAAATAATTGTACTGGCAACAACAACGACACTTGGATTACAACAGGTAATGCATTAAAAATGAGACAGGCAGCACGAAACGCCTACGATATTGAATTATCCACTATTGAAATAGTTACATTATAACAATTGACTTATCCATCTAACCCAACAAAGTTCTCGTGGCGTATGGTTTCGCTCACAGCAGAGTTGTATGCATTTAACGAACCCGCTTTCTTAAACTTCTTAAGTACTTTATGTGAATTTGTAAACGACATCGAAAAATATTCCCAAAAATGGAACATTTTGGTCAGCAAATGACTTGGCCCAGATAACGCTTCGGAATAAACCCCAAAAAGCTCGTCGTGAAAATTCTTAAACATCATATTTGCATCCTCAGGATAACTAGTTGTCCTAGATTTTATCATTTGTGGCAAAAACGGATCGGCAATAATTCCACGACCAAGCATCCAAGTGCTTATTTCAGGAAATTTGTTTTGCATTTCATCAAATCTGGTAACTGAATTTATATCTCCATTGTAAATTAGCTCATGCTTGGTACTACCAATACATCTACTAAACGTTTCCAAATCAACATTTCCTTTGTACATTTGCTTTCCAATACGAGCATGAATGGCAATATTTTTAATCGGATATTTTTCTAAAACTGGCAAAATCTTAAAAATCTCTTCGCTATTATCGAAACCTAAACGCATTTTAATTGATACTTGAATATCCGATTCACTATATACCCTGTTTAAAATATCGTCAATTTTATGAGCATGAGGCAATAGTCCAGAACCAAGCTCTCGCTTTACTACCGTTGGCGAGGGACAGCCAAGATTCCAATTAAGCTCATTATATCCAAGCTGCTGAACATCCTTAGCAACAAGTAAAAACTCATCTGCATCGTTAGTAAGAACCTGTGGCACAAGCTCATCAACTAAATTATTTTCTGGCAAAACGTCACGAAATTTCGAAGACTTCATCTCCATATTATCGTTTAAACGAATATACGGAGCGTAAAAAGTATCTATACCTCCAAAATATTTATTAAAAGTATTACGGAATTTAAAATCCGTAAATCCTTGTTGCGGCGATAATATGAGTTTGTATGTCATAGAAAAATTGTATCTGTAGATTATTTCAAAATTAGTTTAAGTCTCTTTTGATAAGCTTGCCAATAATTGCTTTTTGTGCTTTTATTCAAATATGAAGCATTGATCATTTTTTCGACATTAGCTGATTGTGTTGTCAAAAGTTGAATTATATCATTTACTGGTTTGTCGCTAAGTCCAGTCTTTGAGGCCAATATTAAAAACTGTTGTCGGATACTCCCTTTTGACAAAGACTTTGGTAGCAGCCCATCATCCAGAGCAAATATTTTATCATCAATATGAATTCTCGTATTCAACAAATCGTAAGCAGGACTAAGTTTATAATCCCCAAAAGGAGTTTCAGTAAGCGAAAAGTTTTTATAATGGGCATCTCCATTAGAAAAAAGATAATTAAACATTAGCAGTTTAAATAGTTTATGTGCTTCGATTTTGTATGACGGACAAAAAGTTTTTAGTATGCTAAACACCTCAAGATAATTACCATTGTATTTATAATTATCGCCATGAGTTTGAGGCGTCCGTCCTGCCAATGATGCAAAATCTTCCTGAGCTCTCCTGCTTCCGTCATCATTCACATCAAATCGTTTGGTTATATAAGCAGGAGTAGCATCTTTAAAGAAAATCAAAGCATTCTCTGCAGTTTCGATACCAAAAACTTGATTCGCAATTTGCATCGTAAGGTGCTCATTGGCAGGCATTTGCGACAATCGCTTACCGAATGATGGAATTGGTTTAAGAATATAAGTGCCTCTTTCTCCTTCGTTTACCAATCTCAGTTTATTCTTTTCGAGTATTAAAGAAAATTTTTCCTGAACTCCCGAAATAGAAGCTCTCTGAATGTTATTCTCAAAGACTTTATCAACTTCACCACTGCTAAATGGAGAATGATAACCTAAAATATGACTGACGGTTTTGCCATTGAACATTTTCTTCAAGCAGGTTCTACTGTAAGTATTAAATCCTACGGCTAGCGTACCAGGACAATATTTTATATCAGGGAAAATCATAATCTAAACCAATTTTATAACTTGAACAGCACCAATACTGTCAGTTTCTGCTACTGCCATCAGTAATCCGAAATAATCATTCGGATCTATTCTCTTTTGTCGGCATACAGCATTTTTGTTTGCTCCTTCGGGCAACATATTATAAAAAAACGGAAAGAGATACTCGCTAATGTGCAGTTTCTTAGTTTTTGACAATGTCAAACTTATTGGCGGCTTACTACTGTCCGAAATCCACAAATCTGAATAAGTAAAAGTAAAAGATCCATCGTCAAGCTGTACCAACTCTCCCGCTTCTTCATTCCTAAATAATACTTTTGCCTTTCTCATTCGTTAGTGTTATTCTTTTACTTTTAAACAAACCTGCAAGCCCAAAACATCGCATAGTTTTTCAATCGTTTGCAAAGTCGGATTAGCTTTTCCACTCTCAAACTGCTTTAATGTTCGTAACCCAACACCAGACAATTCTGCCAGTGTTGCCTGAGTTACATTTAGCATCTCTCGCCGTTCTTTTATTGTTTTAACAATATCCATAAAGTGTATTATATTGCTCTATATTGTGCAAAGATACACAAATTTTAAACAAATGCAAACATTTGTGTATTTTATTGCACTTTTAATTACATTTTTGAAAACATCATTCTTTTTATCATGCATTTGTGCTGTTTATTGCACTTTTTAAAACATTTACTACATCAACTTATCGATACATTTTATTCATCAATCAAAATATTCCTGACTTCGACACATTTTTTCACTAAAATTTGCAACCTTCTGATAATCAGCAGTTTACAAAATAAAAAATTCCAAAATGGGTGTCCCCATTAAGTAAAATCAACAGTCTTGCGGTATAAAGTCTT
>JAQVGK010000335.1 GCA_028696755.1 Bacteroidales bacterium
AGATTATTTGATTGCCAACGAGTTTAATTACGATAATTCAAGTTCAGGTAATAAAATAGCAAAATCTATGGCCTCCACAACTGATTGGACAATATCTTCAGTTGTGGGTTCGGTTGGGAATAATTTTCTTTCGAATAATAATAGTGGGTTTTCGGCATTGCCCGGAGGACAAAAGTCACAGTACTCATCTTTTACATCAAAAAATTTGCAAGCAAGCTGGTGGTCAAGCGAAGACGCTCCAAATACCTGGGGGAGAATGTGGTATTTGTATTATAATTCAAGTGAATTTCTTTATCAGCAGTCTTGGGTTAACCAGGGCGAAGCATTGTCGGTTAGATGCCTAAGGGACGACCCTAAACAGATAGAGACTGCTCAAATTAATACAAAATTTGTAACTGCGATTAGCCAGTTTACTGCTACTTCTGGAGGCATAATAACTAGCGATGGAAATTCAGAGATAACTGGAAGTGGAATAGTGTGGAGTACCGCGACTATGCCAACCATCGAAATAAATGAAGGGATCTCTTCAAATCCATATGGAGTTACAGATTTTAGTTATATTATTGAAAACTTATCTCCTCATACTGTTTATTTTGTTCGTGCGTATGCCGTGAATTCGCAAGGTATTGTTTATGGAAATGAAAAGTCTTTCCAGACATTATCATTACCATCAGCAGTTGAGGTTGAGACCATAGAGGTTTCTGAGGTTGGAATTGTTTCTGCAAAATCTGGAATTAGAATTATAGACGATCATAATTATCCAATTTTAACTTCTGGCATTGTTTGGGGAGTAAATCCAAATCCAACTATTGATGATTATGTTGGGATTGTTTTTGAAGGTACTACACTTGGAGAATATGAAAGTACAATATCTGGTCTTAACCCAACAACAAATTATTATGTTAGAGCTTTTGCTCAAAATATTGGTGGTATTTCTTATGGCGAAGAGTTTACATTTGTTACAAAAGAAGAATGTGTCGATACGATTTATGATTCGAGAGATAGTACGGTTTATAACGTAATACGGATGGGAAATAAGTGCTGGATGAAAGAAAATTTAAAATATCTACCTCAAGTATTTTATGCGAGTTCATATTCAGCTACTCTTCCCAGGTACTATGTCTATTATTATATTGGTGAATCGGTAATGGATGCAAAAAGTACTGCAAATTATTCAACATACGGGGTTCTTTATAATTGGGAAGCTGCAAGATTTGCCTGTCCTGATGGTTGGCATTTGTCAACCCATAACGATTGGGTTGATTTAGAAAGAAGCGTTTGTCTTAGTGAAAATTGTGAAGAAGCTTTTAGCTACGATGTTATGACCGGTGGGATGGGAGAATTCGAAGGAAGTGCTCTGATAATGGATACCACTCTTTGGGTATCAAGCACAATAACTAATAACCAATATGTTGGCACAAGCGGTTTTGATGCACTGCCAGGTGGATATAAATTTCAAACTAACTCATTTTCGTATATTGGTACAACTGCAAGGTTTTGGCTGGCAAATAATTATAATGCAGCATCTTCATACATCAGGTATGTTTATAATCCATATACAACAATTATTAGATCAACAGCTAATAAAGAGTATGGAATGTCTGTAAGATGTGTTAAAGATTAATTTGCATTTATAATTTTTAGAATCTTTATTTACTGATAGTATTATAATGAGTCATGCGTGTGTTTAAGTCCTAATTTGTATTGGAATAATTCATAACTTGCGCAAATTTTAGATATTTGATGATAATGAGCAATAATTCGAACAAAAACGAGCCGTACAAACGATTGAAAGGCAACAGAAAAAATGTTGTAATGCTGAAAATTGAGAGATTTAAAGCAGAAAATGATGGTGAGCTGCTCGATTTTATTATGAGCAAATTCCCTGATAGAAGTAGAAATAAACTTAAGTCTTGGATAAAGCATAAAAACGTTGAAGTAAACAATAAGCCAGAGACTAATCCATTCTTTAAGATTTTAAGTGGCGATAAAATTGAGGTTTATCCTGGGAGGGTTTTCGAAGGTCGTGAGCTCAAAGGAATCAGTATCGTTTATGAAGATGATTCATTGATTGTGATTTATAAACCAACGGGTTTGTTATCGGTTTCGGCAAATAAACCATCGGCAACTGCTTATAGCCTATTAAGCGAACATATTAAAGCTCAAGATCCAAAAAACAGAATATTTATTGTTCATCGCCTCGACCGGGAAACCTCTGGATTAATGATGTTTGCACGAAATGAAAACGTTCAACGTATTCTACAGGATAATTGGAAAGAAATGGTTTTCGAACGCAAATATATTGCTGTAAATTCGGGTGTGCTTAATCGTCCCGAAGGCACTGTTACTTCATATCTTGTCGAAAATAAAGCAATGACTGTTTATTCAACCAATGAGCCAGATAAAGGTCAATTGGCAATTACCCATTACAAAACCTTAAAACGCCGTAAACCCTATACACTTATGGAAATTGTTTTGGAAACTGGACGAAAGAATCAGATTCGTGTTCATATGAGCGATCTCGGACACCCGATAATCGGGGATAAAAAATATGGTTCTGCAGATAATCCTTTTAATCGTATTGGTTTACATGCCTGGATTCTTGGTTTTACACATCCAGTAACAGGAGAAAAAATGAGATTTGAATCTGATATCCCAGCTGAGTTTTTAAGTTTGTTTAAAGATTAATTTGCAAAATTCTTTTGTAGATATTAAGAGTAATAATTTACAAAGACCGAGGACATCTTTTTTGATTCCAAATCATTGGATATTAAACTAATTTGTTTATATTTGCATGGCTTTACATTATTAAAATCAAATTGTCTGATTATGTCACGCAAAGTTTTGTTATTCGTTTTTCAACTTTTCTTTTTTTTAAGTTTAAATTCTCCTTTAACTTGTCAAGTTGTCCCACCCTATGAGCAGAATTTTGAAAATTTAGATCAGATTGATTGGACACATTACAGCACTTTTGGTACGGATAATTGGGAGATAGGAGCTCCAATTGGAGCAGTACTTGATGAGGCTCTATCTGGAGAAAATGCTTGTGTTACAAATCTCGATGGAAATGTAAGCCAAAATTCTTTCATGTGTTTGGAAACCCCGGAATTTGACCTTTCTGGTTCTGTTAACTGGGTTTTAAGCTTTTCACATCAATATTACACTTATGCAGGTGCAGGTGGAAATATAGAGTATAGTATAGACGGAGGTACTAATTGGATTTTATTAAATGGTAGTAATACTGAGAAAAGATCGTGGTACAATACAGAAAATGTCGCAGTACTTGGTCAATCTGGTTGGAGTGGTAGCAATTATAATTCTGGTTTTGTTGTGTCGAGTCACGATTTGGGGTTTCTTTCGGGACAATCCAGTGTAAAGTTTAGATTTAAGTATGGATCGGGATATTACACTTATGAGGGCTGGGTTATTGATGACTTTAAAATTGTGGAAGAATGCAATAATATTTATGCAATTAGTGGGGATATAACACATGCTTCTCAAATTTTCACGTCATTTATTGTAAATACAAATCTAATATATGATGGCATTGTTAGACCGTCATTTCAAAATACGATTGAATATTACTTTTCATACGATGATATTTGGGATGAAAACGACTCTTTAATTGGGACAAAAGTTGGGAACATGTTTGTTACCTCTTCAAATTGGGAAAAAACATTTGATATGATTCCTAATCTTTCGCACGGCGATTACTATATCTTTAAAAAGCTTGATGTAAACGATAATCTCGACGAATCAAATGAAGATGATAATTTGTCATATTCAATTCTTAGGGTCGACTCAACTTTTGTTGGAATGCACAAAGATAACTTCGAATCAGGTCACCAGTATTGGAATAATTATGCGAAAAATTCATCTTATACATATATTGGCCCAGGAATTTGGACTTTCGGGAATAATAATTTACATCATATTTTTGGTGCTCATTCAGGTTCAAATGCTTGGTATGTTAATGATACATATTCGCTTTTTGGTAGTAATTCAATGCATTATATCGAGTCTCCTTTTCTCGACTTAACCGATACTGCTAATTATACATTTTGTTTCTGGTATAAGTTAATGAGTCGAAGCGAATATTCTGGTAACATAACAATTCAAACAGCAAATACAGGTATTTATCCATTTTATAGCACCTCATTTACTGGCAATACTACCATTTTAAACACGTTTCGCATTAATGACTGGGATTGTTCCTGTACTGATGTTAGCCATTTGTCTGGGAAAGAAAATGCTAAAGTGAGAGTTGCATATAAACACTTGGAAACATATTATTCCAATCACATAATTGTTATTGACGATGTATATATTGGTCCAGCTTTACCTGATCTTAAAATTGAAGATGAAATAGTCAGAACTTTAAATAGTCTTGCTGTAAGCGATACTTTGTATTATACAATTTTTAATGCAGGTATGTTTCCTGTGGAACCAAGCGTTACAAAGTTCTATTGGTCTGCAGATAGTATTTTTGATACTGAAGATATTTTATTAAGAGAAACAATTGAACCTACTATTCC
>JAQVGK010000336.1 GCA_028696755.1 Bacteroidales bacterium
ATGGTCGCAGAGGTTATATTGCCACTGTAAAAGACGACAGTTTTGGAGATCTCGACTTGTACGAAATCTTGCAATCAGGGGTTTACGACAATAACTTGGTTGTGTATGACGGTATAGTTTCCGACATCAACAATAATATTCCCGAAGACCTTATAATTGCTGTTCGTGATGCAAAAACAGGAGACTATGTTGGGATATATAGGCCAAATAAAAAAGATGGACGCTATCTTTTAGTGATGCTCCCTGACAATAACTATGAAATTTCTTACGAAGCTTCTGGTCACCTAATCCACTCTATTGAGCATACACCTACAAAGGATGATGTTAAAGAATTTGCAAACAACTTTTTACCGATCGAGCTTGATCCTGTTTTACTTCAAGCTTATTTGATGCATGATTTTGTTTATTTTAATGAAGGTGATGTGCAGCTGGACGATGAAGCTGTTAATATCCTTGATAAAGTAATTGCAAAAGACAAAGAATGGGAAGCAAATGCTGCGAAAATGATTATTAATTTAAATCTTCCTGTTGTTGGTGCCGATCCGATAAAAGATCAGGCAAGAGCTGATGCTATAACTTCTTACCTAGTTTCTAAAGGAATAGAAAAAGATAACATTTATTTAAATGGTTCGTATCCTCAAGGCTATAACGACGTTTACGGTTTGGATATGAGAGAAAGGAAGGAAATTCTTACAATTAATCAATTACCTATTGGCGACACTGCTACAGGGGATCGAATTACAATCAAAATCGACAACATTCTGTTCGATTTCGACAGATATGACATCAAATCGATATATTATAAAAATCTCGACATTTTGGCCGCTTACATGAACGACAATCCAAGTGCTCAGATTGAAGTTGGTGGACATACCGACTGGTTTGGCTGAAACGAATACAACTATCTATTATCTTATCGTCGAACTAAGGCAGTAAAAGATTATTTAGTTGCTAAAGGAAATAATCCCGAGAACATCATAACAGCGAAATACGGTGAAGACAACCCAATTGCAGCAAACCAAACTAATGATGGTCGTGACAACCCTACAGGTAGAAAATTTAACAGACGTGCTGAATTTAAAGTTATTACTCAAGGATCGGTTAGCCTGCTTGCTGTAAATCCAATTAATATTGATGGCAGCAATCCATCAAATATTAACAATGATAATAACAACAATACGCCGTTCGACGTAAACAATGGTTCAGATAATTCAAACTTACCAGCTAATAAAAAATATACAATCCAAATTTTTGCACTTAAAAATCAGAAACCAGTTGATTTCTTCTCCGATCTTGTTGGTGTAAAAATGCATGTTTCGGATGATGGTTGGTACCGTTACTATGTTGGTGAGTTTAACTCTTACGACGAAGCTAAGGTTGCTGTTGGAAATCTAAAAGAGCTTGGTTATAATCCGTTTATCAGAAAACTAAGTTTCTTCCAGAAATAAAGAATAAAAAATCTGGTAAAACCCGGATTTTTTTATTTTAGCATTACTCGTCCTTGAATTTGAGAAAGCAGTTTTATAATCTCATTGGTCTTTTTTATTTTCTGCATTATTTCAATCTTCTGCTCCTCCTGATTATTTTCTATTGCGGCTTTAAGTTCTTGGTTAAGTTTTTTCTTTCCCTCGTCTGCAATCTTTAACTTATATTTTATAAATAAATCCTCAAGTATCTCGGGAAGTTTTTTCTCCTCTTTTAATAGTGGCGCACCACGTTTTTCCCATATCGCACTTAGTTCATATTTAGACGAGCATAAATCGGCTGATAATTTACTAATCTCGGGATCGGAATGATGTGTAAAGAATTCTGTTTCGATGGTTTTACCTTGCTTAATAATATCCTCAGCTAAAATAAATATCTTCTGATTTAATACGTTTTTCATCTCAAGCTCATCATTGCGCAGCTGGTCAATTATATACTCTGCAACACTCAAGGAAAATTTTATTTCTCGTTCTTTATCATCAAAACTAACAATAGTGTTACCGTACATTAGCAAAAGTCTGATAATCTCTTTCTCTTGCGACTCGAAATAAATATTCTCAACAAATCCTGGTATTACAGGAATTGTTTTACTTTGCACTGGCGCAACAGTCCTCTGTTCGTGCTTGTGAGAGTCCTCTATTTTTCGGCGTCTAATTTTAACGACTTCGGTATATAGAACATTTTCATCTATTGCCAATATTTTACTGCACTCTTGAATGTAAACCGACTGCTTAATACTATCATCAATTACTGAAATAGATTTAACAATATCCGAAATTAGCGACGACCGCTTTATAGGATCGCTCTTTGCTTCTTCGTGCAGCAATTTTGTTTTAAAAGAAATAAAATCGGATTCGTTCTTAGCTATATACTCAATAGTACCTGCGCTTCCGTGTTTTCTCGAATAGGAATCGGGATCCTCACCGTCAGGAAACAAGACAACACGAACATTTAGACCTTGCTCAAGAATCATATCAATTCCACGTAAGGATGCCTTAATTCCAGCAGCATCTCCATCGTAAAGAATTGTTACATCCTCGGTAAAACGATGAATTAATCGAATTTGATCCTCGGTTAATGATGTTCCGGATGAAGCAACCACATTCTTAATGCCCGACATATTAAGAGATATAACATCAGTGTAACCTTCTACTAAAAAGCACTTCTGTTGTTTTATAATCTCCTGCTTAGCTTGAAACAGTCCATAAAGAACCTTACTCTTATTATAGACTGCAGATTCGGGTGAGTTTAAATATTTTGCAAGTTTCTTGTCTGTCTTTAATATTCTGCCCCCAAAACCAATAACCTGCCCCGACAAGCTAAAAATTGGAAACATAACTCTACCGGCAAATCTGTCGGCTTTATAATCTTCCTTAAAAATGCTTAGACCAGTTTTCTCAAGAAACTCTTGCTTGTAACCATTTCTAAGCGCCCATTGGGTAAATGCATCACGCTCCTCATGACTGTATCCTAGTCGAAAATCCTTTATCGTTTGTTCGTTAAAGCCACGCTCACGAAAATAGGCCATACCAACAGCCACACCTTCGTCGGAATTAAATAATGAATTTTCGAAATATTTTGCAGCAGCTTCGTTAACGATCATCATGCTCTCTCGTTCGTTGCCAAGCTTTTTCTCTTCGTCGGAGAGTTCCTTTTCCTCGATATGAATGCCGTATTTCTTGGCAAGATATCTTAATGCATCAGGATAACTTAGATGCTCGTGCTCCATCACAAAGTTAACCGCATTACCTCCTTTCCCACATCCAAAGCATTTAAAAATACCTTTAGCCGGACTAACTGTAAACGAAGGCGTTTTCTCGTTGTGAAAAGGACATAATCCCAAGAAATTGGCACCTCGCCTCTTTAACGAAATAAAATCCTGTATCACCTCATCTATCTGAGCTGCCTCAATAATTCTTTCGACGGTTACAGGATCAATCATTTGTTTTTTTATTATCTTGCGAAGTTAAGATATTTTTTAAACTTTGAATATTTGTTTTACTAACAATTGTAAAGTGGTAACAAAAGAAAGAATAATTGAGCTAACCGAAATTTTCGTAAAAGATGTGCTTAGTAATGCCGAAGCTGGACACGATTGGTGGCATGCGGTAAGAGTTAGAAATAATGCCTTAGACATTGCAAAATCAGAAAAATGCGACTCTTTGGTCGTCGAATTAGCGGCATTTCTTCACGATATTGCCGATTCAAAGTTTTATGGTGGTGACGAAAATGCAGGACCAGAAAAAGCGGAAAAATTTCTATGTTCAAATGGGGTCGATATCAATATCTCTAATCATGTTATTCAGATAATAAGAAACATTTCTTTTAAAGGTGGAAATGCGAATCGCAATTTTAGCAGTATCGAACTTGATGTTGTTCAAGATGCTGACAGGCTCGATGCACTTGGGGCAATAGGGATAGCCAGAGCTTTTAGCTACGGAGGACATAAGGGAAGAGAATTTTTTAATCCAGAACTCCCGCCAGTTCTTAACATGACACCAGATCAATATAAAAATAGTAAGGCTCCCACAATAAATCACTTTTACGAAAAGTTAATTCTTCTAAAAGATAGGATGAACACAAATAAAGGTCGTGAACTTGCCAATGAGCGACACGAGTTTTTACTAAACTTCCTTGATCATTTTTATAAAGAATGGTTTGGAGATATTGAAATAAAAAGAAATTTTTATCCATGGTAAACGTATGAGAAAGATAATAATTCTATTTTTCATTTTATGCCTTTGCAGTCAGCTTTACGCCATAGACTATGCTACGCATCAAACTACAGGAATAAAGGTTTGGATAAAAACCAAAGATAACATGTTTCCCGAATCGTGGCTCAACAATGAGATAGATGCGCAAGCGGAGTCGCTTAAACTGGCCGAATTCAGAAGAAGCATTAAAATTGTTTTTAATGCGCTGAATAAATACCCTGTTGAATTTATTAAGAAAAATCTAAAAGAAGTATATATCCTACATTTTATCAGTTTTTATGGAGTTGAATACGGTGGAACCAACTCAACAGATATAGTGTACATTACAAATCAG
>JAQVGK010000337.1 GCA_028696755.1 Bacteroidales bacterium
GTTGCACATTGTACTCGAATTTAGGATTTACCTTAATTGTGTCAACAATAACTGGCAAAGACTGAATTCGATTTGCATCTTTTAATACAGGCGAATATTCTGTATAGATTACAATTCCAGTTTCGCCCAAACCATTATCGTTTTCCTGAGCGATAAGATTGGAAGCAATAACTGCAAATATTGCCACTAAAATATATTTTGCTTTCATATTCATGATTTTCATATTATTACTTCGTTATTCGTTTTCTTTAATTTCGGCTGGTTTTGGCACAACTGTTTCCTCGAAAAGCTTTTCATCGGAACTATTGCTGCCATCATCGAGTAAGTTTATTTTAAGATTTAGTAAATCTTCTTCACCTTTCTTTGCTTCTTCTTCATCAATTATCTTGGTAAGTTTAGCACTTGCTTCATCTTTAATGCCATCAGTCTCGTTAGGATAATTGTTTATTAATGATTGAAGTGTATGTTTCGCCGAGAATAAATCGCCCTTTTCGTAATAAATATCAGACAAAAGAATAAAACTCTTTGCCAACCAGTATCCGTGAGGTGAATTTGCCTGAGCAAACTGATAAATCAACTCCTCAGCAATTGAATCTTTGTTCATTTTGTAATTTATCTCAGCTACACGATACATTGCTTCTGCGCCTTCAACACTTTTAACTTCTTTCGACAAATTCTCGAATAAATTGAGTGCTCTCACCATATTATCTTTGGCATAATATGATTTTGCCATTTTATAATGAGCCTCACGCACCTGTTCTTCGTTTGATTTTTCGTTCTCAATAACAAGTGCAGCAGCGGCAATAACATTGTCGTAATTGTCCAAATTATATGCACATCTTAATTTACCAATTGCTGCCAAAAGCTTTGTTGACTTACTTTCGCTGATTGGGTAAAGCAAATCGTAGTAATTATAAGCATCTTGCCACTGTTTCTTATCGAATAAAATACTAGCTGCCTTAATTGTACTTTCTTCGGTATAAGAACCTCTTGGAGCATCAGCAACAACCCGGTAATTTACAAGAGCAGCATCTTTTTCCTCAAAATAGAAATGCAACTCGGCCTTAAAGTAATTTGCCTCAATATAGAACTGGCCTTTAGGGAACTTAGCGAGATAATTTGTGAGTGATGTTAATGCCTCGTTGTATTTCTTATCCATATACAATTTTTTAGCAACTTGCCACATTATTTCATCTTGCTCGTCTTCGCTAATATTTGTTCCACTTTCTTGTGCCCAATCTACATAACCGTTCGGATTATCCTGTTCAATATAAATAGCTTTAATCATTTCGGCTGCATTTGTAGCCTCTTCGGTATTTGGATACTCTGCAATAACTTGTTTGTAAGTATCGAGAGCTTTGTTAAAATTTCGTTCGTTAAAATAAATTGCGCCAATGCTTGATAGTGCGGCTTTCTTCATTGAGGAATTAGGATAATTTACGATAACACGGTTATAATAGTACTTTGCCGAATCGGTATTATTTGTTGCAGTGTGGTAAGTGCGTCCGATTTCGAAATTTGCATTTCCAGCATATTCCGATGCTGGATAAGTAGTTATTAACTTACGAAGCGACCATATTTTTTCGTTTGTTTTCTTTAAACCGCCGTAAGACAAAGCCATTTGGTACAAAGTATAATCTTGGTAAATTTTCCCAATATTGGCAGCTTTTTTATAATAGTCAGCAGCTGGACCAAATTCTTTTGAAATATAATAGCAGTCACCGATTCGATTAAGAGCATCATTTAAAATTTCGGTATTCTCGAATCCTGGCTGCATTTCAAACTTTCTGAACCAAGAGTTTGCTGTTGCATATTCTTTTTTATTAAAATATGCGTAACCAAGATTATAATGAGCCATTCCATATTCGTCTAAACTTACCGAACCTGTCGAGTTTACAAATTCTTTAAACATGATTATTGCATCGTCTGTTTTTCCAAGTCTGTAATTCGATTCAGCCTTCCAGTAATATGCCAGTGAAGTTATTGTTTTGTCATAAATCTTATAATCGAGCGACTTATCAAACATTGTTATTGCTTCGTTGTATTTTGCTTCAATAAAATACTCCAGTCCTTTAAAATAAGTCAAACGCTGATATGCTGCATCAATCTTGGGTGTACGATTTGGCATCTTTTCGATTGTTGCGATTGCGCTTTGGTAGCTTTTTGTACTTAAAAATGCATCAACAAGGTAATCATAAGCTTTGTCAACCCTTGGTGATTTTGGATATTCTTTAATGTAAAGTGAAAAAGCATTTATTGCTTCGTTAAAAGGTGAAAGCGATAATTCGAAACATAATTGGGCAAAATTAAATAGTGCATCTTCTCTGATCGCAGGATTAAACTTGTATTGCGATGCTATTTCGAAAGATTTACGAGCATCAACTTTATTTCCAAGCTTAAGATAGCAATCTCCCATGTGATACGCGGCATTTTGACTAAGAGTATCTTTCATACTTTGAATTTTGCTAAAGGATGCTACGGCATTATCGTATTGCTTGATATTGTAATAAGCATAACCAAGTTCGTAATAATCGTAATCTGAGGCCGAGTTAGTAGATTTTACATAATTATTCAAATAAGGAATAGCCTCGCTGTACCTTCCTTTGCGATAGTATGATGACCCAAGTAGCTTATTTATTTCAGCAGCTCTTCCACCAGTTACAGTATCAAGCATTTTAGGTGCATAGGCAATAACATCGTCATATTTTTCCTGTAAATAATATATTTGAGTAATATAAAAAGGTGCAATTGATGCAAAAGCTGGTGTTTTCTCAAGTTCTAGAAAACCGTTAAGAGCTGTTTGGTATTGCTGACTGATGTACTTAATATGAGAATAAAAATAAAGAGACATCGGACCGTAAACAGTTTTAGCATCTTTAGATTCGTAAAATGCTTTTGCTGCGCGATCAAAATCCTTACGAGCGAAATGGCTAAATCCCATTTTGAAATAATATTCGGATTGCTCATCAACAGTTAGCGAAAGTCGATCTGTCTTTTCGTACCACTCAATTGCATCTTTATAATCCTTATTTCTGAATTTAAAATTTGCCATTTGAAACGAAGCATTATTACTATTTCTGCTTTCGGGATGGTCTTCGATAAAGCTGGTAATCTGATACTCTGCATCTTTGTTAAAAAGATTCATCGAACACAACGCAATGTAATAAGCAGCATCATCCTTGTATGCTGAATATTCTTTGCCCTCGTGCAAAAGTATCTGTGTATAAAGTTTTTGGGCTGGCACATACATTCCTTTCTCGTAAAGTGAGCCTGCAGTTTCCCACAGATTTTCCATTTCGTTGTATGCCTGCGTGCGTTGTGCAAAAACACTTGTAGCACTCACTAGAAACAACAGCACCGTAATTAACCTCATTTTCATTTTCATAAAGTTTTTATTCGTAACTAACTGTAATTCAACACAGTAGATTTGTGGATTAATAAATTCAAAGCTACAACACATATAATTAATATTAATTGTTAAAAATGTCTTTTAATTAACACGATGTTGTTTATTTCTAAACTTTGTATAATTCGACAATCCAAAATATATAATTAGCTTTGTAATGATTTAATTTAATAACTTTAGCAAAATTGCTTTTATTGTACGAACAGATATGAACGAAGAATCAACATTACTGGCAGAAACCATAGAACTATCTGTATATCAGGAAGATACACAGATTTTAGAAAATGTAAACATCAAAGCAGATGTTGGCGAATTTGTTTATTTCATTGGCAAAGTCGGAAGTGGAAAATCCAGTCTTCTTAAAACTTTGTATTCTGAACTTGAAATAAAAAGTGGAACAGCTCGTGTTGCAGGTTACGAACTCGAAAACATAAAAAGCAAAGATATTCCAATGCTCAGACGTAAAATTGGAATGGTTTTTCAAGATTTCGAGCTAATGTCGGACCGTAATGTTTACGAGAATCTAGCATTCGTTCTTAAAGCTACCGACTGGAAATCGAAAAATGATATTGACATTCGCATAAACGAAGTTTTGGAAAGTGTTGGAATGCTCGATAAAAAATATGCTATGCCAGCAAAACTATCTGGAGGCGAAAAACAATCAATTAGCATTGCACGTGCGCTTTTAAACAACCCACCTATTATTTTTGCTGATGAGCCAACAGGCAATCTCGATCCAGAATCTGTTGCAACAGTGATGGATATTCTTTATGGTCTGATTGAAACAGGTAAAGCTGTAATTATGGTTACGCACAATTACAATATTCTAAAAAAATACCCAGGCAAAGTTTATCTTTTCGAAAACGGAACCGTACACGAGCAGGTTGACGAAAGCATAGAGCTGGTTGATTTGTAGGATAATTACAGACTTTTCTTGTGTATCCACTAACGTGGAATGATAAAAATAATCTAAAAATTCTCTATGGATATTCATGTCCTAACGGACAAGTGGAATAGAGAATTTTAAAACTTCGTACTTTAAACTTTAAGTTTACCAATAATATTATCAACTTTTTCGCTTAAGTTAGCAATTTGCTGGTGTAGAATTGCATTATCGTCGTA
>JAQVGK010000338.1 GCA_028696755.1 Bacteroidales bacterium
GTTTTATGGGTTATCGAAGCTTCCAAAAGGAGTACATGAATAATCCAATTACTGCCGGAGCTATTTTCAAGTACAACTGGATCCGCTACAAAAAACTACCTGAACTTAAAAAGTATGAAGCAATTGTTGCATATTGTGACCCATCGTTTAAGGGATCCACAAAAAACGACTACAAAGCGATAAAAGTTTGGGGCAAAATAGGAACAGAACTTCACTTAATAAAAGCTTTTGTCCGTCAATGTTCAGTTACCGAAATGGTGCGTTGGTTTTACGATCTACACGAAAGTCTGCCATCTGATGTAATTTGTGATTATTACATGGAGGCCAATTTCCTGCAGGACATTATACTTGACGAGTTCACTGTTGAGGGTAAAAAAAGAGGGTACCAATTGCCGATCCGTGGCGACCACCGCAAAAAGCCAGATAAGTTTCAACGTATAGAGGCCATTAGCCCACTTTGGGAAAGAGGCTTTGTTTGGTACAACGAAAAGCTACAAAATGACCGCGATAACCTTACCGGTATTGAGCAAACATTAGCCTTCGAAAAAGGCACTCGCACACATGATGACGCACCTGACGCCGATGAAGGTGCTATTTATTTGTTGCAAAAGAGAACACGAATCGAATCATTCACTCCGTCAATCGGAAGACGGGCATCCGCAAAAAACCAATGGTAAAAAAACAATGTGCAATCGTAAGAGCTGCTATTTGGCTCAAGAAGAAACGTGAGAATTATTTAGTGCGTAAAGCCGTCGAAAAGGCTAACGACATGTTTAATAAAACAGGTTCTAAAATACTTGTAATATGGTACAAAGGCCGTCCGCTCGTAAAGTCAAAACAGCACTTTAAGGATCTCATTAAACAAGGGACATTTGTCAAAGGCCTGACTATTCAGGATATAGAAAATATGGCTATTTACAAAACAAGATAATTATGTTTTTAACTGAAGATGATTATAAGGCAGTATGCGATACGCAGTCACTTGACGTGATACAGCAAAGCGATGAAGAAACAAGACTTCGAGCTGAGAAGTACGCAAAAGAGGAAATCAGCTCATATATAAGAAGTAGATACGATGTACAAGCAGCTTTTGCCGCTACAGGTGACGATAGAAATGCACAGCTTGTAATGATTACTGCAGATATTACTTTGTATCATCTCGTTGCGTGGCTACCGAAAAAGACTGGTTTCGAGATCCGCGAAACGCGTTATAACAATGCGATTAAATGGCTGGTAATGGTGCAAAAAGGAGAGGCTTCACCAGATCTGCCAGTATTAACTGATGGAGCTGGTAACGATATCGGCACACCTATGAAATATGGCTCAATGACACCGAACAAATACGACTACTAAAATGAACGATTTATCAAAAATATACACCCCGGAGTTAATCCTGGCAATGAAAAATGTTGAAAAGGAACGCGTTAAATCAATGCTTATTGAATTGGCCGCTCAAACAAGTTCATTAACAAAAAAGGATATTGGTACCTGGCGTCAGGCGTGGCAAATGGCAATTCATCCTGAAACGCCAAAAAGAGCTCCATTATACGACGTTTATACAGATGTTGATATTGATCTACATTTAACAGGAGCGATCGGTCAAAGAAAAGGGATGGTGCTTAAAAAATCATTCAAGATCGTTGATAAAAATGGAAAGGAAAAACCGGAACTAACAGAACTGTTTGAAACCGAATGGTTCAAAAATTACTGCGAATACGTTCTTGACGTTCGTTACTGGGGACACTCTCTTATTCAATTCGGTGATATTGTTACTCCTTTTAATGGCGTGCGAAAATTTGATAAGGTCGAACTGGTTCCTCGCAAACATGTAATTCCTGAATTTGGTGTTATTGTTAAAAACATATCCGACGAAGCAAAAAAAGGCATAAGCTTTAGGGACGGTAAAATAGCAGATTGGGTTATTGAAGCTGGCAAGTCGAAAGATTTAGGCTTACTATTGAAATGCGCACCTCCGGCATTGTCAAAAAAGAATATGCTGGCGTTTTGGGATGCTTTCGGTGAGATGTTTGGAATGCCAATTAGAATTGGAAAAACAACTTCACGAGATCAAGCCGAAATCACAAAGGTAGAAAAAATGCTCTCAGATATGGGCGCTGCTGCATGGGGTTTATTTCCGGAGGGAACAGAAATTGAGATTAAAGAAACTACCAGAGGTGATGCCTTTGAAGTTTACGATCGTAGAATTATTAGAGCAAACTCAGAAATGTCAAAAGGGATTCTTAATCAAACTATGACAATTGATGACGGAAGCTCAAAAAGTCAGTCAGAAACTCATCTCGAAGTTTTTCAAAACGTTGTTGATGCTGATGCCGATATGTTGCGGGATCACGTAAATAACAGTTTAATTCCTAAAATGATTGTGCACGGCTTCCCTCTCGATCAGGCGCGGTTCAGCTGGGACGAAAATATAGATTATTCACCGGAACAGCAGCGTTCAATTGAGGAAATGTTGCTAAACAATGGCTATGAAATTGAGCCAAAATACTTTGTTGATAAGTACAATATTCCAATTACTGGCAAAAAGGCTCCCGAAAAGCCTACCACATTAAGTTTTTTCGGTTAAGCCCGGCGTATTATGTCGGGCTGAATAGTGCTGTTAACGAGCTTTACACCGAAGGGTCTATTCAGCTTGCAAAATCAGACAAAAAAACCGACTTTAACAAGAGCTATTTCGACGATGCTGTTAAGTTCCTGCACAAAAATAAAGGAATTACTCCAGAGGATCTAAAAAAAGCAGCTCCAAGGAAACTTATAAACGAGTTAAACCGTGTAATTTCATCTGCAGTTGATTCAGGATTGAAAGAAATTAAGATTAAGTATGATGTCCCGGAACTGATGTTAAATTCTCTCAGACAAAATGCTTATGTTTTCAGCGGATTTAAGGCATACCACGAACTAAAGGAAGCTTCCACACTACTTATTACTGAAGATGGCAAAATAAAGTCGTTTAACGCCTTCAAACAGGACGTATTACAAATTCATGAAGCCTACAATGTAAATTATCTTCAGGCAGAGTATAATTTCGCTGTGCAATCGGCTCAAATGGCCGCTAAGTGGAACGACTTTGAAAAGGACGGAGACGATTATAATCTCCAGTACCGAACTGCAGGAGATGAAAAAGTGCGTGCAGATCACGCAGTACTTAACGGAACCACTTTACCAGCATCAGATCCGTTTTGGATCGAATACGTTCCGCCACTTGATTGGAACTGTCGTTGTACGATTGTCCAGGTACTTAAAGATAAGTTTGAATTAAGCAATTCTCAGGATGCAATAGACAACGGCATAAAGGCAACAACTCGCGAGAATGCTGAAGGTGTAAACAAGGCTGCAATGTTTCGTTTTAATCCGGGTAAAACTATGACTTTGTTTCCGGATAAACATCCATACTTTCCGAGAGGCTGTGCAGATTGTGATCTAAAGGTAAAATTAGCGGCAAATATTCCTGAAAGTGAGTTGTGTAAGGTGTGTAGGGAGATAATTAAACTCGCCGAAAAAGATGTGTATAAACGTGTGCTTTTCAAGGAATACGAAAATGGAGGCAAAATTTATGTCTCGGGAAATGTGAAAACTGAAAAACGTGATTTTACACAAATAGTGCAAGACGCTGAACATTTTGCGAAGCAGGGTAAAGTTGTTGAAATATTACCGGAAGTAAATATTAACAGCAATGATTATAAAACTGTTTATGGAGATTTGATTGGAACAAAGTTTTATCCAAAGTGTCCGGATTTTAAAGTAGGTAATGTATTTTTTGAGCATGAAGGATTTACTTCTGATAAGGCTGATAATGCTTTTTTTAATATGATGCGTCGAGGCTCAAAACAAGCTCGAAATATTGTAATTGATGATTGCGGCATGCCAGATTGGTGGATGAGACAAAAAATATATCGTAGAGTAAACAACGAAGGGCATGATTATGGTGAAATATATGTTAATAAAAATGGAGTACTTAGACGTATATACTCTAAAAAAGCAGAATAACAGCTCTCGCGAGCTGTTACCTGAGGCGACGAATCCGTAGAATCATCGCAACAAAGATACGAAATTATTAATGTAAAAAGCAAATTTATTTTTCAATGTTAAACTCCGACGAACTTTTACGCAAAATAATGAACGATCTCAGAGTTGAATTGTCGGATGAGTTCGATAAAAACTTTGAGCGTAAAGCATTTTTTAGCGAGGCATGGCCAGACCGAAAGTCAGGATCCAAAGGAACGCTTATGAACGTGCGTGGAGGCGGAGGACTTCGAGGATCTATTCGCTCTAGCGTTACCGGCAGAGATACAATTACCTGGACATCAAGTCAACCTCAAGCAGATATCCACAACAGCGGCGGAGAAATAACAGTTACTGCAAAAATGATTAGCTTCTTTTGGGCTAAATTCTATGAGTTGAGCGGACAGATAAAATACAAGAAAAGCGGCGAAAAATCAAGCTCAAGAAAAAACCTAAGAATAAACCGTGAGGCCGAAATGTATAAATCGCTCGCTT
>JAQVGK010000339.1 GCA_028696755.1 Bacteroidales bacterium
TTGTTTGTTCCGATAATATTTTAAACGACACACTTGCTTATAATGGAAATGGATGGTACTTGTCAAATAAAAAAGCAAAGCCCAATGTACACTACCACTGCATGGCATATGTGCCTGGATATGAACCTGTTTATGCATACACAACAATACCCGATTCAACAAAAATTCATCAAGTAAAGTATACTGAAATCGATGGTGTTAGCGATGAAGGCGAAGCATTATCTTCGTTTAAAGTTTATTTTAATAACGATTCAGCCAAATTATTGTTTTGGGAAATTAGAATGATTACTGTTGGCGAAATCGACCATTACAATTTTCAAACACAAGAATGGAATTATGAATGGCGAACAGTTCAAAACCCAATACTCATTGAAACTAAAAATGACTCAGTATTTGTAACAGAAGTTAGTCCTTTAAATTTTTTTGCAAATATATACATGCCATCCGGAAGATATGGCATTAAATTCTATATCAATCGGTCATTTGAATTTGAAAATGATCATGATTATTATATTGAGCTTCGTTCTGTATCCGAATCATATTACAAGTATCACAAACAATTGTATTTATACAATACTGCCCAGTACGAGAGTTTGGCTTCAACCAATCAACGTTATATGTTGTATTCAAATGTGAGCAATGGGTTAGGAATCTTTTCTTCGTTTTCAAGTGTTCGAACAAAAATAAATATTGACCAATGAAACAATATTTAATTCTTTTTGCATTCTTTATAGCAAGCCAGTTTTCATTCGGTCAGACAATACAAATATCGGGTTTTGTTCGTGATCAAAATTCTAACGAAGCATTAATTGGCGCACACATTGTTGATAATGCCGAAAAAGTTGGATGTTCGACCGATAACAATGGGTATTTCACTCTTAAAATAAATACCCCCTCAATTATTTCTGTTTCGTATATAGGATATTCATCAAAACAAATTAAAATAAATAACCATACAGATACGATCATTGTTTTAAAACTAGAGACAGATAATACATTGGATGAAATATCAGTAAAAGGAGAAAAATATACTGAACCCCTGAGAACGCGATTAAGTTCAAAAAATATTGAGTTTATGCCATCGCTTACAGGCAAACCCGATGTAATAAAAGTGCTTCAATTATTGCCGGGTGTTCAAACTCAATCCGAAGGTTTAAGTGTTATGATGGTGCGAGGAGGCGATCCGGGACAGAATCTTTACCTACTCGATAATGTACCTCTTACCTATGTAAATCACTTAGGGGGGTTTATGTCAGTATTTAATCCCGATATGATAAATACAATTGATTTTTACAATGGAAACTTTCTGGCTAAGTATAGCGGCAAATTATCCTCTGTTGTAAGTATTACACAGCGCGAAGGAAATCTATCAAAGCATAAAGGAGCATATAGTGTTGGAATTACAGATGTTTCGTGCTTATTTGAAGGCCCACTGTTTAATAAAAAAATTAGTTACTTATTTACAGCCCGAAAAACACTCACCGATATTCCCCTGGCTGCAATTACTGCATTTAGCTCTGATTACGATGCAGTTTTTGCCTACGGTTTTCATGATTTTAACCTAAAACTAAACTGGAAATACAATCAAAAAAATAACTTAAGTATAAATCTTTATCAAGGTGATGATTATCTAAATTACTGGTATAAAAATTGGAGCGCAGGCAACAACAAAAATGAAAAAATGCATGCTGTTCAGAGATGGGGAAATAGCTTATTATCACTTAGATGGAATAAGGTAATTGGAGCAAAATTATATGCTGAAAATACAGCTTCGTTTACATGGTACCGCAATACAAATGCACAATTTTATGCTTTCGATGCTGACTCTGCATATTTGGATGCAACATTTAAAAATCGTTCTTCGGTTGGGGATTTATCTTTACGTTCTTTTTGGAAGTATGCATTTAATAAAAATTGGAATATTGGTTTTGGCGGACAAATGAGTTACTTAATCTCTAATCCAAATTATATATATAATTCACTTATCGATAAACAAAAAAATCATAAAAACATCAATTCGCTTGAAACAAGTATCTACTTTGATAATTCAATTCGTATATTTCCGTTTATGCATCTCACTCCATCGCTCCGAATCAATCATTATATAAACAATCGCCATTCTTTTTTTAATGCCGAACCCCGTGTAAATATTAAGTGCAATTTATCACCTAAGCAAGACATTAGTATTGATTATATGAAAGTTGTACAAAATTCGCATATGGTCTTTACGCAATCCGAAATAATTAAAAAAGAGATTTGGCTACCCGCAAGCAAAATGCTTCCACCACAACTGGCTAATCAAGTCTCTGTAAATTATTCGATAAGTGATGTGTTTCAGATATTAACGATTGAAACAAGTTTGTATTTAAAGTATATGTGCAATCTTACAACACTTAAAGAAGGATATGAAAACATTATTGGCATTACGGCAATCGATAATAAATTGGAAATAAATGGAATTGGCGTATCAAAAGGTATTGAACTAACAGTAAAAAAAATAACAGGAAAATGGACAGGAGCATTCTCTTATGCCTTTTCAAATTCGGAAAGAGAATTTGAAAATGTTAATTACGGAATACCATACCAATACGATTATAACCGAAAACATTCATTTACTATTCATTGTGGACGAAAAATCAAAAATAAATGGAGATTTAGTGCAACATGGTCTTTACAATCAGGCCTGCCTTTCACTCCGGCCTTGGCTAAACAGTATAAATGGAATCAAAACAATGAACAATTTGATGATATTGGACTTGTTTTTGGAGCTAAAAACTCCGATTACATGCAAGCATATCACAGACTCGATATTGCATTTAACAAAACAACAAAAACAAAAAAAGGGAATAAAGCCATTTGGAACTTTTCGTTGTACAATGCATATAACCGAATAAACCCATTTTTGTATTATTACGACAACGATAACATACGAAATAATATGGTAAACAATAACCAACCTTTGCATTTATACAAACTGAGTATGTTCTCAATTATTCCGAATATTTCGTACAAGGTATACTTTGATTACACAAAAAAAAGACCCGAGAAAAAGAAAAAAATAAAAAGAAAAACACATTGGCTTTATTTTGATGAATAATATTTAGCTAAACATGCATTCCCATCAAAAGAACTTCTATTGAGTAAACAACGATTTTACTAATATATCATTAATGCAACAAAGCTTATTCCCTATTATGCCAAGCATATCATACACTATAAAATTTTAAATCAATTCCTTTCATCAACTCAAAACAGCCATTGGTCAAATAATATTAATAGTTTACTGCAAATTATATCAAATAATTTTTGAATTATTATTATTATTATTATTATTATTATTGCCAACGATTTACACACAATTATATCTGGATAATCTAAGTACATGACAAAAAATTAAACACATTTATAGTATCCTGAATTTTAAAGTTTAACAGCACGTTTGCAATATACGAGAGCCCACATTTAAAAATACTTTGAGCCTTTCGTCCATGTTTTTTGATTTTAATTTTTCTCATATTTTCATGGATAAATATCCCCGTTTTATAACACCATACAAAAGCAATCATAACAATCAGGGTAAGTTTTTCAATTCGTTCAATATCTTGCAGGTGCGTTTTTTCAATATCAAAGCCACTGGTTTTCATTGCCCTAAAACAAGTTTCTATCTGCCACCTTTCGTTATAGTTTATTTGTGCCTGTTCTGGCTTATTAAATGAAACAATAATCAAGAAGTCGTTGGCGCCGTTTTCTTTGCATTTCATTTTGCAGCCCGAGATATAGCATAATTGCGTACCCATTCTTACTATTGGCCTATAGTGCAGGAACTCTCCCCGTTTCAATGAATTAAAAAGCCATGAAGCCTTGATCTCCTTGTTTTTACGTGGGATAAATATTTTAAAATTGTTCCTGATTCGTATATAGTAACGTATCTTGTTGTCATTTAGAAACTTAATCCATTCGTCCCCAACAAACTCCCTATCTGCCATCAAACAGTCTATGCAATTTGTGCCAAATAGTTTGATGAAACGGTTTACCAGCTCAATCCGTTCGTTACAATTTGAATTGCCCCGTTTGTCCAACATTTTGAACAACAAAGGGAAGGCTACCCCTTTGTATGTTACACCCAACATGAAAATATTGATATTGGTTTGCCCAAACTTCCAATTGGTCCTGTCTATGCTAAGCTTCAACCCTTCTTTGTTCGGCAGCAGGCCAAATATGAGCCTGGCAACCAAATCTGAATCCAATGCATATTGGGCTATAAAACGTTGTATGCGCCTTAAACTCGAAGCAGCCATAGCTTCGCTGTCAAAAGCATTGGCCAGCTTCTCAAAACCGACGGTTTGGACTTTGCATAGTGCAATAACAAACATTGCAATAAGTTTTAATCTTGATAGATTTACTTTTCCCTGAAAATGGGCATTGAGAATTGAAATGAATTCCCTACTTTTACTCTCGACGTTGATATTCTCCATTAGAAAAATGAGTGGTTTTATTCTTCTAATATA
>JAQVGK010000340.1 GCA_028696755.1 Bacteroidales bacterium
TACAACAAGTGAGAACGGTGATAAGGTTAGATTTTATCTGAATAAAGTTGATTTATGTTCTTTTCGTTCTGATGTAAAACTGTATTTTTACAAAAATTTAAGCTTGTGTGATATTGATGATAACGGATATTTTTTAAGAACGAGAAGTAAGGATCAAGCAATTCTAGACGAACTGTTTTTTTGATTTGATTATAACGATTTTAGAAATATAAAACTATAACTATGAAAATTTCGATGATTGGAACTGGCTATGTGGGTTTAGTTTCTGGAACATGCTTTTCTGAAATGGGTATAATCACATCTTGCCTTGATATTGATAAAAATAAAATAGAAAATCTTAAGCAGGGAATAATGCCAATCTGGGAACCAGGTTTAGAGCAGGTGGTGAAGCGTAATTACGAGAAAGGTCGCTTAAGTTTTACTACCGATATGGCCGAGAGTATTGATGAAGCATCAGCATGTTTTATTGCAGTTGGAACTCCTCCCGATGAAGATGGATCTGCCGATCTTAAGTATGTTCTTTCTGTTGCCCGCGAAATCGGTCGTAATATGAAAAATTATATGGTAGTGATTACCAAAAGTACTGTGCCTATCGGTACAGCCGAGAAAGTACGTGCTGCTATTGCCGACGAACTTCAAAAACGCGGTTCGGATCTAAAATTTGATGTCGCTTCAAATCCAGAATTTCTAAAAGAAGGTGATGCTATAGAAGATTGCTTACATCCAGATCGTATTGTTGTAGGAACAGACTCTGAACAGACTAAAGAAATCATTGACAGATTATACAAGCCTTTCGTATTAAACGGACACCCAATAATTTACATGGATATACCATCTGCCGAGCTTACCAAATATGCTGCAAATGCAATGCTTGCTACAAAAATTTCGTTTATGAACGATATCGCCAATTTCTGCGAAAGGGTAGGTGCTGATATAAATTCGGTTCGTCGTGGTATTGGCTCTGATCGTCGCATTGGTCAGTATTTTATTTATGCGGGTACCGGTTATGGAGGATCATGTTTTCCTAAAGATGTGAAAGCAATAATTAAAACTGCTGATGAAAATGGCTATTCACTCGAGATTTTGAAATCGGTAGAAAATGTTAACGATCGTCAGAAAGAAACGCTTTATCACAAAGCGATAAAACATTTTGACGGAAATCTTAAAGATAAGAAATTCGCAATATGGGGATTGTCGTTTAAACCAAATACCGACGATATGCGAGAAGCTCCTGCACTTGTTCTTATCGATAAACTTTTGGCCGAGGGTGCCGAGATTGTTGCTTATGACCCTGTTGCTATGCACGAAGCTCAGCGAAAACTTGGCGATAGAATCAATTATACAAACGATCCTTATCAGGCGCTCGAAAATGCTGATGCAATGTTCTTAGTTACCGAATGGACGGAGTTTAGAGTCTTAAATTATCCTTTGTTTGATAAAATGAAATCTAAAGTGATTTTCGACGGAAGAAATATCTACGATCCAGCAGAAGTTAGAGCTAAGGGGTTTGCTTATTATAGTATTGGACGAAAATAAATTAAAATGGACAATAAAATTCAGGTTACAATTTGTCTCGGATCATCTTGTTTTAGCAGAAAAAACAGAGATGTAGTAACTGCTTTGCAAGATTATGTCGCTGCAAAAAATCTCTCGGATGTGATTAATTTGCGGGGTGGACACTGCTTTGGAAAATGTAGTATTGGCCCGGTGATGATTGTTGACGAACAGATATATCCCGAAGTCACTCCTGCAAAAGCTGTGGCAATTGTTGAAAGTTATGTTATGAATAAATAAAAAGACTATGCATCTGATAAATTATAACAAAGAGAAATGTACTTCATGCTACGCTTGTGTCAGAGCTTGTCCAGTTAAAGCAATAAGTATCGGTGCTAGCTCAGGCGATTTAAAAGTTGATCACGAAAGATGTATAGGATGTGGAAATTGCTATGTGAATTGTGGGCCTGGAGCAATTACATATCATAGCTCGGTAAACGTAGTTTCACAGCTTTTAAAGTCGGGTAAAGATTGTGTTGCAATTGTCGATCCTTCAATTGCGAGCGAATTTCCAGATATTCTCGATTATAGAAATTTCGTTGGAATGATAAGAGAACTCGGATTTAACTTTGTTAACGAAATATCGTTTGGCGCGGACATAATCGCTCACAAATACAAAAATATCCTTGAAGATTTTAAAGGTAAATACTACATCAGCGCAAACTGTCCGCCAGTTTATGATTATGTCGAAAAATACCAAACTCACCTTGTTGATTCGTTGATCCCGATTGACTCACCACTAACTGCTACTGCTCGTATAATGCGTGAAATTCATGGTGATAATGCTGTAATAGTTGCAATTACTCCTTGTCTTGCACAGAAACGAGAAGCTCAGCGCTTTGGACTAATCGATGATGTAATAAGCTTCGAAGAGTTAAGGCAGCTGTTCAATGATAATGATATTTATGAGAATTCGGTAGAGTTTTCGGAATTTGACCAGCCTATTGGCAGAAGAGGTTCGCTTTATCCAATCAGTACTGGCATACTTGATGCATCGGGATTTGACTATTCGCCTGGAAATTCAAGATTGATTACCAGAGAAGGACCAGAGAATTTTACTCAATATATGAACGATTTTGCTAATATCAGCGAAATTAAGCATCATCTTAATATTTTTTACTGTCATGGTTGCAATATGGGGCCTTGCTCAAAACACAATATAAGCTACCTTCATAATCATAGCCTTGTTGTTGATTATACAACCAAACGACTTGGTTTAATTGATGAAGAAGTGTGGAATGAAAATATTAAAAAATTCTCATCGCTTGATTTTAATCGCAGTTTCGCTGCAAATGATAAACGTATTGCCGATCCTCCTGAATCAAAGATTAAGGAAGTCTTGAAACTAATCGGTAAGGAAAAATATACCGAAATTGGATGCAAAAGTTGTGGATATACAAACTGTTACGAATTTGCATCAGATGTTGCCAAGGATTTGGTTAAGCCCGAAATGTGCATAACTTTTACTTTAAAGAATCGCCAAGATTTTATAAACAAAATTACGGCTGCAAATACAAAACTTGCCGAAACACGCAGGGCGCTCGAAGAGTCGGAGGCTAAACTCAGAAAAGAACACGAAGACGTTAAGGAGTCGATGACTTTGATTAGGGCAATTATGGAGAAAATTCCTTCGGGAGTAGTGATTGTTGATCAGAACCTTAGGATATTGCAATCGAACCAGAAGTTTATAGATTTAATTGGCCCTGATGCAAAGGAAATAAACGAAATTGTTCCTGGTTTAATCGGTGCCGACATAAAAACTCTTTTACCAGTTCAGATTTATAACTTTTTTAGTTTTGTCTTAACTAAGAGTGAGGCCGTTGACAATAAGGATATTGAAATTAGCGATAAACTTGTTACTCTTTCTGTATTTCCAATACAAAACGGAAAAATAATTGGTGCTGTATTTAAAAATCTGTATCAGTCGGAGGTGCGCAAAGAAGAGGTTATTTCGAGAATAAATGATGTTATAGAGAAGAATCTTGGTATGGTTCAGCAAATTGGATTTTTATTAGGCGAAGGAGCATCTGAAACCGAGAGAATGTTGAACAGTATTATTAACTCTTTCGAAAACGAAGCTAAGAAAAACAATGGCAGATAATCTATATATCGAGATCGAAGCCCGCCAGACAAATCATCATGAAGAAAAAATCTGCGGCGATGTTTTTCTTAAAAAACGCATTAAGGAAGACAAAAGAATTATTGCTGTATTGAGCGATGGAATGGGACATGGTGTAAAAGCAAATGTGTTGGCCACACTTACGTCAACAATGGCACTTAATTTTACCGTTGAACATCGTCGTCCCGAGCGAATTGCCGAAATAATTATGAATACTTTGCCAGTATGTAGTGAGCGGCAAGTATCGTATGCAACTTTTACAGTTGTTGACTTGGAAATTGACGGTAAGGTTCACCTTTTGGAATATGACAATCCTCATGCGATGGTTTTTCGGAATAATAAAGCTTTGCAGTTAAACCGCGAAGTAATAGAAATGAAAAATCCTCGGCATCTGGGAAAAAAGCTTACATACTCAAGCTTTTATCCAAAACTCTACGATCGCTTGGTTTTTTGTTCGGATGGCGTTGCTCAAAGTGGAATGGGAACCGATACCTATCCGTTTGGGTGGGAAGTTTCTCATGTCGAAAAGTACATTTGTGGTGTTTTAGAAAATAACCCTGATATTTCTGCAGGGAAATTAGCCGAAAAGGTTGTGAATAAAGCAGTTGCAAACGATATATATGTTCCGAAAGATGATACAAGTTGTGCCGTTGTTTATTTTCGCGAACCTCGAAAACTGCTTTTGGTTACAGGGCCTCCGATAAATAGATCCAGCGACCGTGAGCTAGCCACTATTGTAAAAAATTATAACGGTAAAAAGATAATCTCGGGTGGATCAACAACCGATCTTGTAGCACGTGAGCTTAATCTTAAGGTTTCGGATTCTCTCGAT
>JAQVGK010000341.1 GCA_028696755.1 Bacteroidales bacterium
GGAGTACCATAGAAATTTGCTACAGGTGGCGTAACAGTCTGAGCTTCGGTAGAAACAACGATATCGTCAATCATGAAAGCAAAAGCATCGTTAGATACGCACTGTATAGCAAGATAAATGTTTTGGTTGTTGTATGTGTTTAGATTATATGTATATTGGGTCCACTCAATAGGAGCTTCAACATAAGAACCCGAAGAGATTTTAGTAAAACTACCAATACTATTATTTGTTGTTGATACGTAAACATTAAATCTTTCTAAACCATACTGATTAGTAATGGATTTAGCCCAGAAACTAAATGATGAATTGGATTGCAGATTTATCTGTGGAGTAATAAACCAATCGTTATTTGTTCCACTTGTGGCAGCAAAACAAGCTCCATATTTTGTTCCACCATGAGCTGCCCATGATGAACTAGCTGCAGGTGTAGTTGTTGCAGGATTGAAAGCAATATAAGAGCCATTATATCCTTCATTATTAAATGTGTAGTCGTTTGATCCATAAGTTGTTTGATCATCTCCATCATAAGTAGTGCAGGGGCTAAATTGATCAACAGCAAAGTCGGTACAAGCTTCGAAGTCGTAAGTGAAACCGCTACCTGGATTTGTAACAGTAATGTATCCCGTTTTAGTTTCGGTGTCGCTACCTGAACTTGTGTTTACAGTAAGAGAAACGTTGTAGGTGCCGGCGGTGTTGTATGTAATTGTAGGAGAAGCTGAAGTTGAGGTTGAAGGTGTTCCACCTGAGAAGCTCCACGAGCGACTTGTAACTGTTCCTCCACTTGATAAATCGGTAAAAGTTACTGTCCCACCAGTGTTGACCGACGTAGGCGTTCCACTAAAATCACAGACTAGACTAATTGCATTAGGATCTAAAAGTTCGCAAGTAGTTGCTGTTCCACTTGGGTCGAGCCATGGTTTTAGCTGAATATCGCTGGTTGTTCCATTAGATGTCCAATGGTACGACATTTTTCCATATAGATCGGGACTAGAGGTAGCATCGCAGTATGAAGAACCACCAGATAATGTTCCAACAACAAGGCCGTTATTGTCAAAAATTGGTGAACCTGATGATCCACCTTCGGTAACGCCGTGTCCGTTAGTAGTAGCAGCCCAATAAACTCTCCAGTGAGCATTTGTTGCTCCCACATTGCCTGTACCGCCATTATAGGTTGATGAAGCTAAAGTAGTTGTATAAGTACTTATCTTTTTGATGTCGCCTGATGGGTGATGTATGCTTACGCCACTTGTACTAGCAGTAGTTGTGTTTCTCCAACCATTATAAACAGCACCAATAGTTTTTAAATTTGTAGAAGTTGTATTTAGCTGAAGCAAAAGGAAATCGGAACCTCCATTTAGTGGAGCACGTGACTTTCTTGTACAACCAGTAACATTGTTTCCAGATGGTTGGCTCGTGGCAGTACATCCAGGACTTTCGTAATTAAATCTGAAAATCCATTCTCCAAAATCGCTTGTAGAAACTTCTCCACCGCAGTGGTCGGCAGTTAGGAAATATGGAGTTTGGTCGTTAGATGTATTGTTTACTAATGTGCCAGTGCAGTATCCAGCCGACCATCCGTCAACAACATAGATTCTTGCAACACCCTTTTGCTGCGTTCTCCAGTTGTTACCTTCGGTGCAATTAACGTTAACCTGACAATCTTCGGATGCTCCATAACCAGTACTTCTGTAATCATAAAGTTCTACTCCGCGGTAAAAATATGAATATCTGCTGATTTCTAGAACTGGCATATCGATGTCATATGAACCATCAAGTGATTTTGTTTGAGGTGCTCTGTATTCTAAGATTATTTCACTTCCATAAACGACACCAATAGCATAAGATCCACCATCGTCGTTATCGGATGAACTATATGGACCAAGAATTACGCTTCTGTCTGGATTATAAACAAATAATTCACTTCCTGCTGGTAATGAAAAATCAGAAAAGTGAATTACACAAGCTTTTGCACCATCACTGGAAATTTTCAATCTCCATAAATCTTGTCCTTCAGAAGTCTTTTCCCATGTACCTGAGTTTTCGATGCTGGTATTAACGGGAAGTAAACGTGCGACCTTCATCATTTGACCATTTTTTTCATCTTCTGCATCTTCGGCTTGTATGTCAATCATAGATGGTGGATTAATTCTTAAATGATCGACATTTTCTGCACTAATATTATTTTTTAAACAATAAGGCAATGCTCCAGTGTTTATTTGGGCAGATAAGTTAGATAAGCCTGCAAGGATAAAAAATGTAGCTAAAGTTAGTGTGTAAAGTTTCTTCATACAATTGACTTTTAATTATTATTTTCACAACATTGACAAAGATAATAATTTTTTGGTTGCACGTCACTATTTTGTTTGATACTTTTACAACAAATTTTTAACATGGAATTTAATATAGTTCAAACAACTGACGGATCAAAAACGTTATTTTCTCAATATTCAAAAGAGTGTTATCATAGCACAAATGGAGCAATAACAGAATCTGAACACATTTTTATTAATCTTGGTTTAAAATCTACCAATGGCACAAATGTTAATATTCTTGAAGTTGGGTATGGAACCGGTCTAAATGCGATTCTAACATATTTAAGTAATTTACAAGGTAAATGTAATGTTTTTTACCATGGTATTGATGTCTGTCCAATTGATATTAAAATAGGTAGAGAGTTAGGTTATGAACAAATTTTGAATGTTGATGAAAATATTTTTACTGGTTTTTACACTTCGTGGAATGATGAAATAGAGATTTCGTCTAATTTCAGACTGTTAAAACAAGAAGTTTTACTCGACAAGTTTATTTCGAAAAGGTTTTACGACATAATTTATTTCGATGCTTTCTCTCCAGAAACTCAGCCAGAGATGTGGACAGTGGAAGTTTTTGAGAAACTTTACAGATTGATGAAAATAGGAGGTGTTCTCGTTACATATTCGAGCAAAGGTGTTGTGAAACAGAATATGCGAACTGTGGGCTTTGATGTAAGAAGGCATCCAGGGCCTCCTGGAAAAAGACATGTGATTCATGCAACCAAATTGTGATTTTTTGCATTAATTATTAGTTTTTATTTTGTAATTTTGAAGCATTATTTATTAACCATTTAAACTAAACACAAATTATGAGAAAATTTACATTGTCAATTACCACTGCAGTAATAATGCTGGCTTCCGCGTTCAGCATTTCTGCACAAACAGTGAATTCGTTGTGGGTTGACGGTCGAGTTTACTTTAAGATTGCCGATAATACGGTTCTTAATGTTGCCGACGACAACGGAAAAGTCAATCCAAAGGATGTTTATTTCCTTGAAGGACTAATTGAAGAGTATGGTATTACTGAACTTGTGATGCCATTTAAAAGTGCAGAAAGTGATATTTTGCAAAGAACATTCAGAATGGATTTTGCCGATCAGGGTAGAATTAAAGAATTGCTTGCTGAAATGAATTCAATGCCAGATATTGAATATGCTGAACCAGCTCCTTTATTCTTTATTTCTTTAACGCCTAATGACCCTTACTATAATGTGAATTTAACGGGGTCAATGGGATTAGGGTCAGCGAATTCTAGCTGGCATCTCAATTTAATAAATGCCTCACAAGCATGGGATGTTACACCTGGCGATCCAGGTATTGTTGTTGCAGTACTTGATAATGCTATTTGGATTGATCACCCTGATTTGACAAATAAAATTTTTATGGCTGTTGACTTAGGAAATGGAGACAATGATCCTAATCCACCAGAAGCTACTTATATATGGTCGCACGGAACTCACTCAGCAGGTTTAATTGCTGCCGAAACTAATAATGGAGTTGGTGTAGCATCAATAGGTGGAAATATTAGCATTATGGCAGTAAAACTTGGCGATGACGCAAGTGATGGTCAGTCAATGGCAGCAGGGTTTGAAGGTATTGTTTGGGCAGCAGATAATGGAGCCGATGTTATTAATATGTCATGGGGTAGTCCTCAGTTTTTCCAGACTATGCAAAACATTGTAAATTATGCTTATAATAAAGGTTGTGTTCTAGTTGGTGCTGCTGGAAATAATGGAAATGGTGCTGAAACTCAGATGAACCCTGATATTCCGATCAACTATGTTGGCTATCCTGCTGCATTAGAACATGTTATTGCGGTTGGCTCATGTGATGTCGGTGATAATAAGTCTGATTTTTCTAACTACGGAACATGGATTGATGTGCTTGCACCAGGCGGTTACGCTACAGAAGGTTTTATGGGAATTGGTGCGTTCGCTATTTTAAGCACAACATATAATGAACCTGGAACTGTTTTCGATATGTTAAGTGGAACTACTGGTGGAGCAGCTTCTTTCGGAGTTTCTGGCAACTATGATCTTATGCAGGGAACATCTATGGCTTGCCCTGTTACTTCTGGTCTTGTTGGTTTGATGCTTTCTGCAAATCCAGATCTTACTCCCGAAGAACTTACTGCTATATTAAAAAATACTTGTGTTAATGTTGATTCTGAAAACTCTGCATTTGTTGATAGTA
>JAQVGK010000342.1 GCA_028696755.1 Bacteroidales bacterium
TCACTTTGCAAACATAAGGTCTCAGTGCGACGCTTTGCGAGAAACCTTTCCTTCGCGTCTTTGCGCCTTTGAGAAACTCCTCTTTGCACCTTTGCGCCTTTCCGTCTTTGCGAGCCCCCTCTCTACTATTTCATTCCCACCAACGCCAATAATATATTCTCATTAGTAGCAGGAAGTTTAAGATTGGGTTCTATTGAATAGTTTGCAGAAGCCGCCAAAGCATCTTTTACAGCAAACCACACCGACAATGCCAATACAAACGGAGGTTCGCCAACAGCTTTGCTTTTTCGTATTGTTCCAGGATTAGGGTATCCTTTTAAAAGTTCAACATGAAAATGCTCGGGAATGTCTTGAATAGAAGGAATTTTATAAGTATCTGGAGAGTGATTTAAGAGATTGCCATTCTTATCGTATTTCATTTCTTCGGCAGTAACCCAGCCCATTCCCTGAACGAATGCACCTTCGACCTGCCCCTTGTCAATATTTGGAATTACCGATTCGCCAACATCATGCAAGATATCACTTCGAAGAACCTTTAATCTACCAGTGAGTAAATCTACACAAACCTCGGTTACGGCCATTCCAAAAGCGTAATAGTGAAATGGTTTTCCTTTGCCAGTGGCTCTATCGAAGAAAATATCTGGAGTTTTGTAGAATCCAGTAGCGCTTAAACTAATTTGATTGAAATATGCTTTAGCAATAAACTCAGTAAACCCAGTTTTAGTTTCAGGATTTTTTGAGTCTAACACAAAGTCATTTTCGAAAACAATATACTTCTTATTGCTTGCTACGCCATAGGTTTCATTAAAAAACTTAACTGCAAACTCCGAAAGTCGCTTTTTAAGTTTATCTATGCCGTTTTTAACTGCCATTCCATTGAGATCGGTTCCAGATGAAGCTGCTGTTGCAGAAGTGTTTGGAACTTTCGAGGTATTCGTTGCATTAACTTTAATTCGTTTAATATCAACACCAAGTTCTGCCGCAGCAATTTTTCGGATTTTTGTGTACAGCCCCTGTCCCATCTCCGTTCCACCGTGATTCACAAGAATGGTTCCGTCGTTGTAAATATTGATAAGTGCTCCAGCCTGATTAAGAAAAGCAGTAGTAAAAGAAATTCCAAATTTAACCGGTGTAATTGCAAGCCCTTTCTTAAAGAATTCATTTTCTTTGTTAAAATCATCAACTGCATTTCTGCGACTCTTGTAATCAGATGATTTCATAAGCTGGTTGTATATTACCAACATTCGGTAATTTTCAATCTTAGCTCCATAAGGAGCGATATTTTCGGTTTCGATTCCATAAAAATTCAGATGTCGTATTTCGGCAGAATCTTTCTTTAATGTAAATGCGATTTTATCGATTGCTTTCTCAATGCAGAAAATCCCCTGAGGTGCGCCAAATCCACGAAAAGCAACATTAGAAGGAAGATTTGTCTTCATAGCTTTGGCAACGATTCTGATATTAGGAATGTAGTAAGCATTTTCGGCATGAAGCATTCCTCTCTCGAGAATAGCCATACTAAGGTCTGTAGCGTATCCACCATTGGCAAAATGTTGAATATCGGCAGCCAAAATTTTGCCTTTTTCGTCGAAACCAACTTTGTATTTGTAAAGATATGGATGTCGCTTTCCTGTAATTTTCTGGTCTTCGTCGCGAGTCAATCTTATTTTAACTGGTTTTCCAGTCTTTACAGCTAACAGACAAGCCCAAGCAGCTAGGTGATTTGCTTGAGTTTCTTTTCCACCAAAAGCCCCACCCATTCGACTTCAACTTCGTATCTGCCTCGACCTAGCACCTCGGAGATAATTGCCTGTGTTTCAGATGGATGCTGTGTGGAACTGAAAGCTTTTATTTCACTACCTTCGCCTGGTACTGCGAGACAAATTTGTGTTTCCAGATACCAATGTTCTTGTCCACCCGACTCAAATTCTTCTTCGATAATATGCGCAGATGCAGCAAATCCTTCATCGATATTACCAAGTTCGATTTTTCGAGCAGGTTGCAGCAAAGAGTCTTTATTTATGGCATCCTGAATAGTGAGTATTGGTGCTAGTGGTTCAAAATCGATTTTAATACGTTTTTTAGCCTCGTTTGCCGCCTCGACCGATTCTGCAGCGATTAAAAAAATAGCTTGCCCTACACATTGTACAATTCCATCAGCCAGTGCTGGCTCATCGTGGAATACTGGGCCCATTTGATTATGTCCGGGAATATCCTTATAAGACAAGATAGCATGAACGCCTTTAACAATTTTCGCTTCTTCAAGATCAAATGATTTTATTCGCGCATGTGCGTGTGGACTTGTATAAACAAAACCATGCAAAAGATTATTAGGCATTTGCATATCGTCAATATATATCGCTTCGCCTGTAACATGAAGCTTTCCTGATTCGTGATTAATGTTGGTCATAGTTCTAAGTGCCTAAAATGCCTAGAGTGCCTAAAGCGTTGCAGTGAGCGCAGTCGAACTGTGCCTAGAGTTCTTTGGGCTGCTGGCGAATTTATGTTATATTGTTTTGTCATTCTATCTCTTTTTAGTGCCTTGAATGCCTAGACACTTCCGAATTCACTCCAGAATTTCAACAACAGATTTGCCGCCATAATATTGCGGGCATGTTCTCCGGAGCGGGCATCAGAGATTGGTTGGAAATCTTCCGGCATCTTTTTCATTGCCTCCTCTATGTTTTGTCTGCTCCACTCCTTGCCTTTCAAGGCTGCTGCAGTTTTAGTCGCAGGCTTTGTAAATGCAGCCATACCGCCAAAAAATGCTTCAAACTCTTCAACAATATTACCATTTAGTTTAAGCCTGAAACAAGCACTAACGGTCGAAATGTCAAGGTCTTTACGCTCACTATTTTTATATGATTTAATAATTGTTCCGTCATCAGGTTTAGGAATTTTAATTTCTGTTATCAACTCGTTTGCAGCGCATTGAGTTTGGCGATAACCAGTTATAAATTCACGAAGCTTAATTTGTCTTGAATTATCAAGACTTTCCAAAGTAAGCTCAGCATCATAGGCCATTAAAACTGGTATTGAATCACCGATTGGCGAAGCAGAACCGAGGTTTCCACCGAGACTAGCTCTGTTCCTTATTTGCCTTGAGTCAAACACAGACAGTATTTCGTACAAGGCATCTAGTTTAGACTTAATATTTAATCTAATTTTTTCGAGGCTAAGATTGCTGCCGATTGTAAAACTATGCTCATCCTCACAAAAATCGCAAAACTCTTCAACCTGAGATAAATCGAGTATTTTTGGAATGAACTCAAACTTTTTGGTAACACGAAGCGCAACATCGGTCGAACCAGTGACAATCACAGCATCAGGGTTCTCCAGTCTAATTTTCAGTGCCTCAAATTTGCTAAAAGGTATAAAATATTGTTGTTGACCAGTATTGATGAAAATAGTTTCCGATTTATTTATGGATTTCAGCATTTTAACAACATTATCCTCACATTCGCAAAAATGATCGTCCTCCTTTTGAGAGCAAGCATGTTCGGCAGCATCTAAAATCGGGCGATAACCCGTGCAGCGACATAGATTCCCAGTAAGTGCATCACTGATTTCAGATTTATTTGGCTCTTTATCTTGTTTATATAATGCAAAAGTTGACATCACAAAGCCCGGTGTACAAAATCCACATTGAGATCCATCAAAATCGTACAGAGCTTGCTGAACTGTGTGCAGGTTTTCTGCATTACCAAGATTTTCAGAGGTAATCACCTGTTTACCATGAATTGCAGGTAAAAATATTAAGCAAGAGTCGTATGCTTTGTATTCAAGTTTTTCTTTAAGTAACTCGCATAAAACCACTGTACAAGCGCCACAGTCGCCTTCGGCACATCCCTCTTTTACACTTCTATGTTCTGGCAAATCTCTCAAATATTGCAACAATGTAGTTGTTGGAGTATATTTAGAATCGGCAAAATCAATTTCAGTTAATTTATTGTCGAGAACAAATGATATTTTTGATGAATTGTTCATTTTCCAAGTTTTTGGTTCTTTACATCAATAAGCTTAGCAAGAATGCTGATAGCAATCTCTTCGGGAGTTTCGCATTTTATTGGGATACCAATTGGCATGTCAATTTTTGCAATTTTTTCTTTCGGTAAAATGTTTTTAGAAATTAAGTCCTTTTCAGCCTGAGCAACCTTATTCTTACTTCCAATCATCCCAAGGTACGCATGTGGTTTGTTGCATGTCAAGCTCAAAACATCAAAGTCGTTCTTATGTTGATGAGTTACAATTACTATAAAAGTATTTGAACTAAACGAATATGATTTTATAAAGTCTTGATAATCAATATTTTGAACTATCGCACTTGAATCTTTATATGAACTAAGAATTTCTTTACGTTCGTCAATAACCGTAACTGAAAATCCAGTAGATTCGGCAAAATAAGCTAATGCTTTACCGATATGACCACCTCCAAAAATTAGTAATTCTGGTTTAATGCTCAAAACTTCTATGTAAACTTGCATCGCTCCGCCACATTCCATT
>JAQVGK010000343.1 GCA_028696755.1 Bacteroidales bacterium
GCGGTATTCCTTAAACTTTTGCTTGCAACTTGCTTCATCTGGAAACTCTTCTATAAAACTTATTAATGACATTTTATATAATTTTTGTGCAAAGATAATCATTTAGGTAAATATACGGGCATACATAATTTCTTTTTTAGAGAATTTTAAACTCAACTGCGATTAACACTGTGCTTGCTTGGGATTTAGGATTTCAAGCACTAAACTCCAATATCTAAATCCTAAACAATTTCAAATTTTTAAAATCGAAAATTCAAAACGGGTTTTGGTTTTTGTGATTCGATGTCGTTTAGTTAAGAAATTTCAGGTATATGTCCGCAGGACAAAAAGTGCTGATTGATTAAGCTTTTTACTGACGTTTATGTCAAATCGGCTGGCTCAGTGCACCTCCGCTGGACAAAAACGCAAGTACGATTGCTACACGTCATTGTATATTGCAAATCGGAATTAAAATTCGCTTTTTAGCCAGAGCTTCCCCTCCTCGATCGAACGGCTTTAGCCCTTACTTCGATAAACTCAGTACGGCGCAACGAAGTTAATTTCGCTTCAGTTCTTTCCCACTCATTGCATCGCGCTGAACTCAACGCCTTTGGGTGTTTTCGGTTACAATCAAAGTACCAGTATTATCATCGCCACGATACACCTAGCTGCACCAGCCGCATAACTCAAAAAACAAAATTATTACAACTATTTTAATAGAATTCTGCTACCCTAACTCTATTATCCTTTTGTAATTTATAGTCTTTAATGTAAAACCGGCCTTCGTTGTTTGATAATATCACAACAAGGTCATTATCTCTTAACTCAAATTCGATTTCCGTATAATTCTTCCCTTTATAATAGAATGTAAAACCAGTGCTATCTGCCGACCAATACGGACCGTCGCAATTGAATTTTGTTTCGGTTACAACTTTCTTAAATCTATTATACTTTGTTTTATAGTATTTTGGGAACTTAGCAACTCTATTATTTTCTCTATCAAACAGAATCAAATCCTCATTATCCCTTATCGAAGGCAGCCCTCTTCTTCTTTTTTAAATTCAAAAAAAATAGAAACCAGCATTAGTCCTCAAAAAGCATGAGCTATACAACAATCTTAGTTTTAAGATTAAATAAACAGCAAGAACAATAGCAAGTGCAGTAAATATAACTCCTGCTTCAAACGACCATATTTCTTTTAACACATAAACAGTTCCTTTTTCCACGGAGGCATGGTCTGGTCTATTCGGAGCAATTAGCATCCAAACTCCAATCCCTAATAGGGCTACTGCCGAAATCATACTAACATAATTCTTTACAATAGCATCCTCTAGTATCTTAACCTCAGGATCAGCAACTTTTTTCTCTTTTTTCATAAGTATTTTCGATTTTTACAAGTTCAAAGATACAAATTACTGATAAACATTCAAATTGGTGGATAAAAAATGACAATATTGTTACAACAGTTTGTTATAAATCATCACAAAAACCTAGGTATCGAATCATTTTTTTTTGCAAATAAAGTTGAATGTTTTCGATTAATGTCTTTATTCATCCTTCTCAATATTAATGTGTAAAAAAAATATCAAAAACATACTTGTAGTTTAATTTTTTTCTAACTTTACCTCCCAAGAAACCAAAAAAACTACTTAACATGAAACACATTTTTACCACACTTATTTTTGTAGTTGTAGCTATTGCTATGATAGCACAAACTCAAACTCCCAGAACATTAACATGGGATGGAACCGAGCGCGAATATCTTGAGTATGTTCCAGCATCTTATAACCCAGAAAATCCTGCTCCAGTAGTATTTTGTTTGCATGGACTTGGTGATAACATGACAAACTTTTCGGGTGTTGGATTTAACCAAGTAGCAAATCAAACTGGATGGATTGTAATTACTCCTCAGGCTCTCGTGGCATCTGTCCTTCTGGTTGGCGAAATTGGAACAGCATGGAATTCTGGAGCAGGTGCCGAATTTCCGTTTATTGGATATACTGTCCTTAATTCAGATGTTGACGACAGTGGTTATCTTATGGCTATTTTAGATTCACTGGAGAATAATATGAATATAAATACCGACAGCGTTTTCTTCATGGGATTTTCAATGGGCGGGTTTATGTCGAATCGTATGGCAATTGAACATGGTGACAGGATAACTGCTATTGCTTCGGTTAGTGGAACTATCGGCACCGACATACTCGACCTCACTCCTGTTACCGAAGTAAACGCAATGCACTTCCACGGAACTGCCGACACTCAGGTTACTTACGAGAATGCTGGATTTGCTGTTGGTGAAGACACATACTCAGTTGGCTTAGGTGCAGAAGCAACAGTAGAATTCTGGAGAAACTTCAATGTTTGTGATGCAGAACCTGTTGTAACATTTTTCCCCGACACACATAGCGATGGTAAAACTTTCGAAAGATATTTGTATCAGAACGGAACAAACGGTGTGCAAACTGCTTTTATAAAAATTATAGGCGGCGACCACGAATGGTATTACACTCCACAAAACGATATTGACTACACAACCGAAATCTATAAATTCTTTACAAATACTATGGATTTCCCTTCAAATGTTGAAAGTCAAGCAACAATTCTAACAGATATTTATCCAAATCCAGCATCTAATTTTGCAAACATTGGTATCGAAAATGCTAATGTTTCGATTTTCGACATTACTGGAAAACTTGTTCTAAATATTTCCGATTCTAATAATCAAACTATTGATATTTCTTCGTTATCCGAAGGCATGTACATTGTTAAGATAAACGACAAAGGCAATATTTCGGAAAAGAAATTACAGGTGGTTAGGTAGGAATTGTAATCGATATGCAGTTATCAGTAATCGGTAAAATTTGACTACTGATAACTGCTAACTACTTACAATAAAATCCCCTCAAATTAATTAATTAAAATTAATATTTCGTCAATGCAATATTAACAATATCTTTGCGTTCTTAATTTTACATTCAAAGAAACAGAGATTATAGTGAGCAGAATTATTTTATTAAGTATAGTAGTAATTTTTCTTTTTTCATCCTGCGAGGTAATAAATCCACCGGAACAAGTTCCCTCGTACATCGCAGTTGACACATTAAAAGTAAAAATTACAGATCCAGAGCAAGGAACAAGTATTCATGCAATTACCGATTGTTGGTTGTATGTAAATAATAAACTTATTGGAGTTTTTGAAGTGCCATTTAAAGTTCCTGTTTTAGAGTCGGGCATCCAGTCGATTCAAATTGAGCCAGGGATGAAAAACTCTGGAAGTCCAACAAATCGCGACATTTATCCATTGATGATCGGTTGGTACATAACTGACACATTGGAAGCAGGGAAAGTTCATACCTTGTCTCCGGAATTTTTTTATAGGCCCGCAACATTTGATCTGGTCGAGAATTTCGAGGATATTGGAATTGAGTTTGAGGTTAGTGCCGAAAGTGATACAAATATTGTTTTAGTTTCTGGCGCAAATGCTCAGGAAGGAAAATCGATGTATGTCGCATTGGATGATGAAAGACCAAATTTTGAGTGTAGAAGTAGTAAACTATATGAAATTACTAAAACAGGTTCTGCATTTCTTGAGATCAGTTTTAAATCAACAGACGTTTTCAGCTTTGGATTGTTTTCATTGGAATACAATGGTTCGACCTTGTCGGAGGTAAGAAAAAGTGTTTACATTTTTAACCCAACTGACGAATGGAAAACGGTTTATATCGACTTAAATTATCATGTAATAAATGCTGCCGGGACAAAATTCCGTTTGTATTTCACATGTGCCCGCCCAGACGAAGCAGAAAATGAAAAAACAGAGGTATTTATTGATAATGTGAAACTTGTTTATATTTCTCAGAACTGATGCAAAAGTCAAGACAAAATCTGAAATATATCTTTTTCGATTTCTGTGCAGCTGCAATTGCCTGGACTTTATTTTACTCTTTCAGAAAAATATACATTGAGCCAACCAAACTTGGTTATGAGATTCCTCTTGCATTTGACAATAAGTTTTACATTGCGCTGATAATAATGCCATTATTGTGGTTGTTTTTGCATCTATTGAGTGGATATTACCGTGTCCCCTATCGTAAATCAAGATTACAAGAATTAGGACAAACATTATTAACCACACTAATCGGAGTACTAATTATTTTCTTTGTATTAATTCTCGACGACTGGGTTGGCACTTACAAACAATATTATAAAATGTTTTTTATATTGTTTGGACTCCAATTCGTTCTAACTTATATTCCACGATTGATTATAACAACCAGAACTAACAAAAGGGTACATAGTCGCAAATTACTTTTTAACACATTGATTATCGGCAGCAGTAAAAGGGCTGTAAATCTTTTGAAGGAGGTGGAATCACAAAAAATAAGTTCCGGACTAAAATTCGTGGGGTTTGTATATGTTGATGATAACGACTCGTATCTGCTCGAAAAGTATTTGCCAAAATTGGGCGGCGTGAATCAGATAAAAGATATTATAGCCGAGCATAAAATTGAAGAA
>JAQVGK010000344.1 GCA_028696755.1 Bacteroidales bacterium
TAATGTTAAAGATGGGGTATCGGGTATTGTAGCTGGATTTCCACAATCACATTTAAGTTTATTTACTTTTATGTAGTCGATTGTCATTTTATCAGGAAAATAATCGGTTCTCGGCAAACTATCCTCATCAAGCACTTCACTATCTAAAGCATAATTTGCTTTCAGTGTCATTGGCCGATAAGGTACTCCTTCTCCATAATGCTCATTAACTATTTCTCCATTAAAATACCATATTACTCTACCTGGTGACCATTCGCAGGCAAAAGTGTTCCACTCTGCCAAATCTGGTTCGCTTGGAGAAATAACTGGATATTCTCTTGCAAATGAAGGAACAGAATCCATGTCTATTTCATCTAAATATATTCCAGTTGTAAAACAACGCGATGAGCCAAAACCTGGTGTGTTTGAATTCCAATCATATTCTGTAAACAGCCAAGAATACTCAAATATATCAATTTCTTCGTAATAGGTTCCACCGCCCCAAAGCCAGAAAGCAGGAAATGCACCACGGTGAACAGGGAGTTTACAACGTATTTCGAAGTAACCGTAAAGAAAATCCTGCACCCCTGGGTTTAAAGAGTCACATACATCTATATAGCCAGAATAATAATAGAGCGCTGGATGAGAGCTTGTGCACCAAAACCCTGTGGGCACAGCATAATCACCACAAATCATTGGTCCACCAACATAATTTGCCCATAATTCCATTGTTTGGTCGGTATCATTAAAAACACAGTTTTCTTTTTGATAAACCTGACATTCCCTTGGCTTAAACACACCACCAAATCTAGAATAAGCTCTCCACTTTATTGCTGAATAATCTGTCCAATCATTTTTCCAGTAGCGACCAGGCACATTAAAATCATCTATAAAAAGCGGTGTAGTGCTCCAGTTTTTATCACCCAAAATCTGGGCACTGGTTTCTATATTTAATGTAAATATAAGCATTAAACAAATATACAAAATCTTTCTCATAACCGCAAGTTTTTATTGAGTTAAAATCATTCGTTTTGTATCAATTATTGTATTGTCAACAATAAGCGTGTACAAATACATTCCCGGATTTAGTTCGGCAGCATTAATAACTATTTCGCCTAATCCTGAAGATGAGATGTTATAAGACTTTATTTCTTCTCCATTCAAGCTGTGTATAATAATTCTGGATTTTGTATAATAATCTGGAACAGAATACCTAATAATAGTTGTTTCGTTAAAAGGATTTGGCACATTTTGGTAAAGTAAAGCAGCCTCGGTTTTAGTATCACCAACCCCACTGCTTTTGTCGATTATACTGCCGCAACAATTATTAATTGTTGATGTTAGATTAACAATTTCTAGCTCTTGAGAATACACGACAGATTGAAGATACTGTATTTGTGTTTGCTGAGTTTTAAAAGCTTCGACTAATATTGGAATAAAACCTGTATAACTTATTCCAATTAAACTATCCTTCAATGGAAAAACAAGCTCAGGAACTACTTCTTGAATTTCTTGTGCTATAAACCCATAATCATTTCGCAATCCGCCATCTTGATCGGTACTAAGGCTATATTTTTTACCATCAATACTTAATAATAGCTCAACACTATTATCAATTGATTCAACATTTGATTTTAAACTAACATCAGAAACCTTAATAAAATCCTCAGCACTAACTCTATTGTAGTCTACACCAGAATACCAAAAACTAATTGCATCGGTACTTGATCCAAACTCCACACCAGGGTTGCTCGACATAATGCGAATCGTATTTGTACCCGAAACATAAATTTTGCTATTAACATGAAGATCTGCGGTAGGGTTAGTAATTCCAATACCTACAAAACCTGTTGAATTAATCCTCATTCGTTCGGCTCCCGTAGTTGAGAATGCAAGCGTATTATTACCAGGACGCCAAATGCCGATATCAGTATCAGTTGTAAAAGAATAAGCCGGAGCTGCAGCAGTGCCAATAGAAACTGATTGCATCCTGCCTGTACTTGTAATACGGAATCGTTCTGTACCATCAGTTGCAAAAGCAAGAGTATTTGCTGCTGGCCAGAAAATACCAGAAGTAAGATTACCTGTGCCAGAACCTGTTATTCCAGGAGCAGATGCCGAACCATCGAGAAACCGATGAGCAAGATTTGAACTAAGATAAGAACTGCCAACAATAGCAAAACGCGTTGTTGTGCCAGTTTGAAATAGAATTTGATTTGCGCTTGTTAAATTTCTAAAAGTAACATTTCCGGATGCAAAATACACAATAGGGTCAGTTGCTTCAAACCTTAAATTACCATTAATTGCTAATTTCTCGGATGGAGCACTAACCCCCATTCCAACATTACCATTACTTATTACTTTTACCTGCGAAAACAGCACATAAGTAAAGCAAATGGCTACACATAATAGAATTACCTTTTTCATACGCATAAAGTTTAAAATTATAATAAGCAAATATAATACTTATTTTATATGTAGTGTTTTTTTTTACATATATTTTACATTAAATATATCTTAAGCGATTTTGCACTTGAAATTTTCAAAGTAAATAAATGCCTACAATACAACTGTAATAAAGCAATCAAATGATGTGTTGTGAAAATATTAGGTACAAAAAAGGCTGTCGAAATTCGGCAGCCTTTTAAAGAAATATAGAGAATTTTTTATTCTTCAGTTTTACCTTCTGGTTTGTCTTCTTTTGGAGGACGAGGCAATAATACCTTGCGGCTAAGTTTTAGTTTACCCGATTTTTGGTCAATCTCAATAAGCTTAACTTCGATTTCCTGTCCTTCTTTAAGAACTTCTTCAACTGTCTTTATGCGCTTCCAGTCGATTTCCGAAATGTGTAGCAATCCTTGATAATTTGGGAGTATCTCAACAAAAGCACCAAAAGTAGTGATACCTTTAACTTTGCCTTTGTAAACCTCGTTAAGCTCTGGAACTCTAACAATAGCACGAACTCTGTCGCGAGCAGTTTGCATATCAGTTCCGTTAGTGGCAGAAATTTCTACATAACCTTTATCTTCAACTTCGGTAATTGAAATTACAGTATTTGACATTGCCTGAATTTCCTGAATAATTTTTCCACCAGGGCCAATTACAGCGCCAATCATTTCTTTAGGAATAACGATAGTCTCGATACGTGGTGCATGATCTTTATAATCGGCACGTGGTGCAGAAATGGTTTTCATCATTTCGCCAAGAATGTGAGCTCTACCCTCTTTTGCCTGATTTAAAGCTTGCTCTAGAACTTCGTAAGAAAGTCCGTCAACCTTTATATCCATTTGTGTTGCAGTGATACCGTTTACAGTACCGCAAACTTTAAAGTCCATATCGCCAAGGTGATCTTCATCACCAAGAATATCGCTAAGGATTGCAAATTTTTTGGTTTTAGGATCAGCAATAAGTCCCATTGCAATACCCGATACAGGATTTGAAATTGGAACACCAGCATCCATGAGAGCCAAAGTACCAGCACAAACAGTTGCCATGGATGATGAACCATTCGATTCGAGAATGTCAGAAACTATACGAACAGTATAAGGAAATTTCTCGCCTTTGGTAGGAATAACTTTTGATAAGGCTCTATGAGCTAGATTCCCGTGTCCAACTTCGCGACGACCTACACCACGGTATGGTTTTGCATCGCCAGTAGAAAATGGTGGGAAGTTATAATGTAAAACAAATGGAGAATAACCTTTTAGCATTACACCGTCGAGCATTTGTTCGTCGAGTTTACCACCGAGAGTTACAGTAGTTATAGATTGGGTTTCGCCACGAGTAAACACTGCCGAACCGTGAGCCATTGGTAAATAATCTATTTCGCTCCAGATTGGACGAATTTCATTTGTTTTTCTTCCATCTAGTCTTACTTTTTCGGCAAGCACCATTTGACGAACAGCTTCTTTTTCAACATCGTGATAATATCTGTCAACGAGTTTTTTCACAGTTGGTAAATTTTCGTCGTCGTACTGTGCGAGAAATTCTTCCTTAACAGCGCCGAATAATCTTTTTCTTTCGTGTTTGTCGGCAGTTTGAGTAAAAGCAGCAGCATAAGCTTTATCATAAGTTTCTGCCCATACTTTTTTGCGTAAGTCTTCGTCATTCTTCTCGTGACAATATTCAGCAAACCCAGTAATTCCGCAAGCTTCGCGAAGTTCTAACTGTGCTTTACATTGATCAATAATTGCAGCATGAGCAAATTTTATTGCGTCGAGCATTTCTTTTTCCGAAACCTCGTTCATTTCGCCTTCCACCATCATAATATTGTCAATAGTAGCAGCAACGATAAGGTCTATATCTGCACGTTGATTATCTTCATAAGAAGGATTGATTACGAAATTGCCATCGATACGAGCAACACGTACTTCGGAAATAGGACCATTAAAAGGAACATTTGTGACAGCTAAAGCAGCCGAAGCAGCTAAGCCAGCGAGAGCGTCGGGCATATCATTAGTATCAGCCGACATAAGCATAACGTTTACAAATG
>JAQVGK010000345.1 GCA_028696755.1 Bacteroidales bacterium
AAAAACGATACCATATTATATTTATTGTAAAGTATCAGTTAATGAATTATTTAAAAACATCCAAATTGTTAATTAAATCTTTCAATTTGTTTATTAAAGAATTGCATTATACCTTTAAAGTTAGATAATAAATATAATTTTGCAGAAAATTTAAAAAACTGAAATATGAAATTCTTCATTGACACAGCTAATCTTGATCAGATACGCGAAGCGCAGGCTTTGGGCGTTTTAGACGGAGTAACAACAAATCCTTCACTTATGGCAAAAGAAGGAATTGCAGGAAAAGAAAACATCTTGAATCACTATCTTCAAATTTGCGAAATAGTTGATGGTGATGTAAGCGCAGAAGTAATTAGCACCGATTACGAAGGTATGATTAAAGAAGGTGAAGAACTTGCAGCATTGCATCCACAAATAGTTGTTAAAGTTCCCGTTATTAAAGATGGGATAAAAGCAATAAAGTACTTTTCATCAAAAGGAATCAGAACAAATTGCACACTCGTTTTTAGTGTTGGACAAGCGTTATTAGCTGCTAAAGCTGGTGCTACTTATGTTTCACCATTCATCGGTCGTTTGGACGATAACAGCACAGATGGTGTTGAACTTATCCGTCAGATTGTTGATATGTACAACTATTACGACTTTGATACCGAAGTTCTAGCAGCATCAATTCGCCACACTATGCATATTGTGAAATGTATGGAAGCTGGAGCCGACGTAGCAACTTGTCCTCTAAGTGCAATTCTTGGATTACTAAAACATCCTTTAACAGATATTGGATTACAACAGTTTTTAAACGATTACAATAAAGTAAATAAATAATGGGTATTTTTATTCGTATGCATCCCGACAACCCGTCGGACCGACACATACGACAAGTTGTTGACATTTTAAAAGACGGTGGGGTAATCATTTATCCCACCGATACTGTTTATGGTATTGGTTGCGACATTACAAAGCAAAAAGCGATAGAGAGAGTCGCACAACTTAAAGGCATAAAACCAGAAAAGGCAAATTTCTCTTTCATTTGTTATGATTTAAGTCATATTGCCGATTTTACAAAGCCGATCGACAATCATATCTTTAAAATGATGAAAAGAAATTTGCCTGGACCATTCACTATTATTCTCGAAGCGAATAATAATGTACCTAAAATTCTCAGCGCAAACCGAAAATCGATAGGAATAAGAGTTCCAAACAATATAATTATTAGAGAAATTGTTAAAGAATTAGGTAATCCAATCTTAACAACTTCGCTTAAAACAAATGACGAAATAATCGAATACAATACAGATCCTGAACTAATCTTTGAAGAATATGAAAACCAAGTTGATGCTGTAATTGATGGAGGCTTTGGAGGGTTGATTGCTTCAACTGTGATAGATTGTACTGGCGATGAACCCGAGATTGTAAGAATGGGGAACTTTGAACCTGAGTGGTAGTTCTATTTCTTGAAATAAGTAAGCAGTGATCGGTGGCTTCGAGACATTTTGCTTAAATATCTTAGCTATTAAATCTGTATTTAAGAGACATTTTCTAAACCTAAAAAAATCACTTAAAGCAAAACTCTCAGCCACCTCAGCATTTGCTTATTGTAATCGGTCCTTCGGTGGTTCGACTAACTCACCAACCTCAGCTCAGGAACCGTAATCGGTACGTCGGTATGTCGAAAGTAGACTTTTAAAATTAGCAGAACCCCGCAGGGCTCACGCAAGTAAATCTTCCTCAGCCTCAGCCTCAGCCTTTCGTAAATTCCATACGTAATTAAACAAACCCTATTTCATCCAAAATGCTCTGGTAAAAATTATCATTACGGTAAATAATTCAAGACGTCCCAGTAGCATCATAAAGCTAAGCAGCCATTTACCAAAATCAGTCAAATGAGCAAAACTGAAAGCGGGTCCAACGCTACCGATACCAGGTCCACAATTACCGATACTAGTTACTACTGCACCAAATGATGATTCAAAATCGAGTCCCGTAAAAGCAAGTATTACCGTTCCAGCTCCAACCAAAATAATATAGAGTATGACAAAGGCTAATACATTATTAATAGTAACAGTATGTAAAACAGTCTTATTATACCTTACTGGCAAAACAGCATGTGGATGAATTAATCGTTTAAACTCTACTAAACTGTTGCGAATTAAGATGTGGATCCTAACTACTTTAATCCCACCACCAGTGGAACCAGATGAGCCACCGACAAACATTAGTAAAACAAGTATTATCCAGAGCGAAACAGGTTGCCATAAGAAGTAATCGTTCGTTATGTAACCAGTTGTTGTCATAATCGACACGACTTGGAACAAGCTATCCTTAATTGCCATGGCAATCGGGAAATCCATAAAATACCAAAGTCCAGCACCAATTAACAATGCTGAGCCCAAAATCAGAGAAAGATAAAATTTCAACTCTGTATTTGCAAAAACCTTTTTAAACTTTCCAGTAATTGCAAAGTACAAAAGACTAAAGTTTGTACCTGCAAGAATCATAAATACAATAATCACATAGTGGATATAAGACGAATCCCAATGTCCAATGCTTGCCTGTTTAGTTGAGTATCCACCTGTGGCCATTGTAGTAAATGAATGATTTACAGCATCAAATACGCTCATTCCACCAGCATATAGCAATATTGCTTCGAGAACGGTAAAGCCGAAATACAACAACCATAATTTTTTTGCTGTTTCCTTAATTCTTGGATGGAGCTTATCTGTTGAGATTCCTGGCACCTCAGCATTAAACAATTGCATTCCGCCAATTTTAATTAAAGGTATTATAGCAATTGAAAGCACAATAATTCCCATTCCACCTATCCACTGAGTTGTACTTCGCCAGAAAAGTAATCCATGAGGCAAAGCTTCGATATCATTTAATATGGATGCGCCCGTTGTAGTAAAACCCGACATTGTTTCAAAAAAAGCATCGGTGTATGAAGGAATATAGCGACTAATATAAAATGGCAGTGCTCCAAAAAGAGACAAAACCACCCAACCTGAGGCAACAATAAGATAAGCTTCGCGCTTTTCGACCTTTTTATCAATTTTCAAATTTGGAAAAACAAAGATCGATGCTGCAACAATTATTATTCCGAGCGAAATTAGCAATGCGGCAAAATCGTTTTCGCCAAAATACGCAGAAACTCCGACAGACATAGCCAAGAAAGCACTTTCAACAAATAAAAGTACCCCAAGAACTAGCAATATTACGCGAAGTTTAACCATGAAAAAAACTGTTGGGCAAAGATAGAATCTTAATTAACAAATCGCAAAAATCAAATCACAAAAATAATTTTAAAAAAATTTGAAGAAAAACTTTTGAATTAAAAAAAAGATATTACTTTTGCAGTCCCGTTTGGGGAAAAAGTTCTTAAAAATTGCAAAATAAAATTTTACGGGGTGTAGCGCAGTCCGGTTAGCGCATCCCGACTTTAGGTCGGGAGGGTCGCAAACAAATCTGCAAAGAAGATGTTCTTAAATTATTGAAATAAAATTTTACGGGGTGTAGCGCAGTCCGGTTAGCGCACCTGCTTTGGGAGCAGGGGGTCGCAGGTTCGAATCCTGCCACCCCGACGTAATAGCAAGGGTTTCAGAACGTTGAGTTTTGAGACCCTTTTTTGTTCACAAACATTTTCACAAACATTTAGGAAATATTTTATCCTATTTCACTACGCAATTTATTATCGAAAAAAGTCCACTTTGATAAGTTGTGGTAATTTTTAACCACATTTGGTAAGTTTTGGTAAGATTTGAGAGTTTTCATTTTCCCAACTACTTCACTACTACTCATTTGAAAATACAATATTTGAAATTAAGATTTGGTAGTTTTGAATATTAATTTAATATCTTTACCAAAAATTCAAGTTTAGACATAGTTTTGATTTGAATTATTTTTTAATTAAGCAATTGTTGAAATAATAATATTCAATTACAGTGTAAAGCAAATTCTTTTGTTTGATTTTTCTTTGTACTGTACACGAGTACGAAATAATAATTGACAGCATACAGCAAACGAGCGATTTTTTTTAATACATGAAGACCATGAAGAAATTTTACTTAATCATTTTTCTTACCATTCCGATTCTCGGTTTTACCCAAAGCTCTTACCTTAAATCTATCGAAAAGGGCAAATATTCCAAACTCGAAAAGAAAATTGATAAATCATTGGAAAAGAACCCAGCCGACATTGAACTAAATTACTATAAGGCGAGGTTATTGATGGAATCTGATTACAAAAACTATAATCCAAAGCAATCATACAAAATCCTTGTGGATTTAAGATCATCATATCGCAAAGTTGATGAAAAAGAACGAAAGAAACTCGAAAAAATTCCACTTAATGCCGATGTTATTAATAGGTATATTGACACAGTTTGTTTTCGTGCGTTAAATGATGCAATTAAACTTGATACAGAAGAAGGCTATCAGGATTATCTCAACTAT
>JAQVGK010000346.1 GCA_028696755.1 Bacteroidales bacterium
TCTGTCATTGGTAGTCCCCACCCAAAAACTTTTAGGCATAATGCGAAGATGACAGGCGCAAATCCGCTATCTTTGTGGTATAATCTACACAGTTTGACCGTTCGTACGATTAGTGCATTTACCTGTTTGGTAGTATGGTTCCAAAAGATTGAGGCATAATGCATGGTACTTCCCTTTGAGGAATGTCCGATTGGTAGCTTGCCAACGTTTAGTTTACATTGCCCTTTTGGGTGTAGATTTACAAATTTAAAGAATGAAGAATTATGGAAAAGATTAGAACTAATGTTGCCGGTATTGATATCGGTGCAAAAAGAGTTTTTACAGCAGTTGAGGGTCAGCCTGTTGTTAACCATTTAACTTTTACAGAGGACTTTATTTTGCTGCGCGATTATTTACTAAAACACAAAATTGCAACAGTTGCGATGGAAGCCACTGGTGTTTATTGGGTAATTTTGTATGAGATGCTCGAAGAGGCAGGAATCGATGTTTGGCTTGTTGATGGTCGACAAACCAAACAAGTGCCTGGACGTAAGACTGATGTTAAAGATTGCCAATGGATACAAGAACTGCACAGCTATGGATTACTTAATCGGTGCTTGGTAGTTGATGCTGATATTAAAGAACTAAGAAGCTATCTTCGCCTAAGAGAAGACCATATTCATAGTTCTTCTATGCATATTAACCACATGCATAAAGCATTGACATTGATGAACATCAGACTAAAAGAAGTGCTAAGCCAACTACACGGGACCAGTGGAATCGCAATAATTGAAGCGATACTTAATGGCGAAAGGGATAAGAATGTACTGGTAAATCTTTGTCATCAAAGCATCATTAAGAATAAGAAGGAACTTGTCCTAAAATCCTTAGAAGGCAAATATACCGAAGCTGGTCTTTTTGCATTGAGGCAAGCATATGATGGCTACAAGTTCTACCTCAAACAAATCGATGAATGCGATAAAAAAATCAGTATTGTTATTAATAGAATAGGGCAATCTGGCGAAGGACAGGATGAGAATAAAAAGCGTAAAGTCATACGGCATCATAAACCTTCAGTCGTTAAACTAGCGCCAAATCTTATTAATACTTTTGGAGGAAAAGATGCAACGGTTATCTCTGGAATAACTGATTATACATGGTTGCAATTGCTTTCGGAAATCGGTCAGGATTTAAGCAAGTGGGATACAGAAAAGCGCTTTACAAGTTGGCTAGGCTTATCACCTGGTCAAAACAACTCTGGAAAAACCCGTAGAAATGCAAAGAAAAAGGGGCACCCAAAAGCAGGACAAATATTTCGGGTAATAGCACAAGGGCTAATAAACAGTAAAGATATTGCTATTGGTTCTTTTGGACGCAGACTTCGTGGAAAGAAAGGTCCTCGAATCGCTATTAAAGCAATGGCTCGAAAACTGGCTCTGTTGTATTGGAGGGTTATGGTAAAAGGGCTAGATTACGCAGAAAAAGGCATAAAAAATTATGAAGAACAAATAATGATGAGTAAAATGAAGTCACTTAACCGACTACTAAATGAGCTAAATGTGCAAACGACTGATAGTCAGCCAGTTATGAAATTCTGTCATTGGTAGTCCCCACCCCAAGTTTTGTGGCATAATGCGGGGATGACAGGTCGGGCTAGACAAACGCAAAGGAACTTGTCGCTCGCGATGCTCACTCCAAGTTTTTTTTGAACGCGAATTTCACGAATTTCACGAATTAACGGGTTAAAAAATCAACGTGTTGATTTTTTTAACCCGTTCGTGTAAATTCGTTAATTCGCGTTAAGTTTTAAGAAGGCGTCAGCAAAAATATATGAGTTAATTTGGATTATTGTGTTTTACGAGTAATTTGTGCAATTGTCTGATATTCAGCTAGTTACGCAAATCTGTCATTGGTAGTCACCAAGGGTAATGTGCGTATCGCCGGAATAAGTATATTGTCTTTGACGAAAGCTCAGTCATTTGTTGACTTTATTACAATCAATCTTGTTCGTTTGCACTGATTCTCTACCTAAATTATATCCAAATATTTTTCTAAATAATCATCTAAAATTATTAGTTTTGCGGCATGAAAAGAATTCTTGATCAGATAGAACTGTTTCTTTTGTGTTTTATGGTATTCGCAATACCTGTGCATATTAAGGTTACTTCTGTATCTATCGGTTTGCTGATGATTATTGCCATTCTTAAAAAGGAAAACTATAGCGAATTTTTAAAACTCTTGAAGAATCCAAAGTTTATTATTCTGGTTTTGCCTTATTTCTTTTTTCTAACAGGACTATTGAATTCGAAGCATGTCTCCGACGGAATAATTCAGGTCGAGATTGTTACATCTTTGCTACTTTTCCCATTTATTTTTACTGCCTACAAATCAAATTCTCTAAAATATAGAGCCGAATTAATTCAGTCGTTTCTAATTCTTGGTGTTATAATGTCGTACTTTGTTTGTATGAGTGTGGCAATTCCGGCTTATCTCAATACAGGCGATTTTAATGTGTTTTTCTATCAGGTTTTTAGCAGTGTTATTAAAGGGCCGCATCATTTGTCTTATTATGTAATCTTTGCCATTGTAATTTTGATTTCCAGCCTGATAAACAAGACGCCCTTATTCTACTCTAAATTAAAGTTGACATGGCTTAAGTTTTCTCTGATTTTTATTCTTTCAATATTTTTGTTCCAACTTTCTAGTAAAGCAACCATTCTAATATACTTCGCGATTGCGGGTTTTGTATTTGTTTATTCTGTTCGCAAAAAAATAGTTCCTTATAAGGTTGCAATTCCTGCGATTGTTGCAGTAGTTATTTTGTCAGCCGTTGGGCTCTCTACTCATAAGGTTCATGTAAGGTTTAAGAATCTTTTTAATGCTGTCGAAAATCGTGAGGTGGTTGACCCTAAAAGTCAGGAATCTACTGCAATGAGAATGGCTGCATTTAAAGCTGGTACCAATATTATTAGAGAAAATTTCTGGTTTGGAACAGGTACTGGTGATATTGCTTACGCGATGAGCGATTTTTATAAAGAAAATAATTATCAGGGTGCATACATACACCATATCAGTCCACATAATCAGTTTGTAAGAACATTCGCAATGCATGGTGTCTTCGCTTTTATTTCTCTTTTATCAGTTTTTGGTTTGATGATTTACATTGCTTTTAAAGAGAAACATTTTTTAATGATGTTCTGGACATTTATAATGATTGTGCTGTTTTGTGTCGAAGATATGTTTGGAATTCAGGATGGAATAATCTTTTTCTGCTTCTACACATGCTATTTTGTACTAAATCCGAAAGAAACTAACATTAGGCTGCAACCCGTTAAAGAGGTTTTATCTGGCAAAACGGATGAAAGTGCCTAAGGGAAGTTTTTTTCCAAAACTATCTGGCAAATAGTTCTCACCAAATTCGTAATTAACATCAGGGAAGTTCTGTTTTATAAGGTTTTCTGAAATAATTGAAGAAAAACCAAGCGAGTATAAATTTAAAATCAGAAACGAATCTTTTGGTTGAAGAATCGCTGCACAATTCTTTAAAATCTCATTCAGATTTTTTTCCAGTATCCATTTTTCGCCATTAGGACCATGACCAAAGGCTGGAGGGTCAAGTATGATTCCGTTATAGAGTTTGCCTCTTCGCTGCTCTCTCTGAACAAACTTTAAAGCATCTTCAACAATCCATTTTATTCCTTCTATATTACTATGACGAGCATTTTCACTTGCACGGTTAATAACCTGTTTTACCGAATCAACATGCAAAGTCTCGGCACCTGCAGCAGCTGATGCCAACGATGCAGCACCTGTGTAGGCGAAAAGATTTAGTACTTTTTTCTCAGGATTACTATTGTTAACAAGATTTTTGTAAATGTAGTCCCAATTATCAGCTTGCTCGGGAAAAATGCCAATGTGTTTAAAAGTATTAAATCCTAAAACCATTTTAAATTTTAATCCCCCGCTTTCATAATTTATTAGCCAAGTTTCTGGAGTTTTCTTATTAAAAGTCCATTTGCCTTTTTCTCCGTTATGAACTTTTGTGTCGGTTTCAAATTTAGCATGATATCTTTTCTGCCATTCTTTTTCAGGCATTGTACTGTCCCAAATTGCTTGTGGCTCGGGACGGCACAAAACAACCTGACCGAACCTTTCCAACTTTTGAAAATTCCCACAATCAATAAGCTCATAATCTTTCCAGTTCGATGGACAAATCAGCTTTATTTCGGTAGAATTACTCATATTTCAGTTTTTTTGCAAAGTTAATTTTTTTTAAATCATTAAAATCGTCTAATTTTACACCTTAAATCCGCAAATTACAAAAAATGTTAAGACAGGTAATTTTTTTTATGGAATTTCATCCTAATATTTCAAATATTCACTAAAATTCTGTAAAAACTCTAACTTATTTTGACAATATTTTT
>JAQVGK010000347.1 GCA_028696755.1 Bacteroidales bacterium
CGACAGTTTACTTTCATCATTTTCCAGCTTCTGTAAAATCTATTATCGATAGGTTTAGATCATTTATAAAAGTTACAATAACCGAAAAAAGTATTGAGCATATTCCCTGGACAAATTGGAAGAAAGATTTTGTGTTATTATTACCAATGGGCTCGTCTGATCCGGTTGATGCAAAACCAATTATCGAATTGTTTGAGTTTATGACAGAAATTTTAGGACCTGCCAACAAATTGCATGTGATTATTGCAACTCGACTTGGAGTATCGTCACAAATTAGTTTTGGTAAAGAGAAGCTAGTGGAACTTTATCAAAAGATACAGCTTCCGATTAATCTTGCCGAAGAAGATCATTTAAAAAACCAAAGCAAATTAAACGAATGTTTTGAACTCGGCAGCCAAATAACAAAATGACGATTTATACTTCAACAAATCCCCTAAATCCCCTTGCTGCATAGTACGATTCTGCTCCATTATGGTAAATAAAAACATGCTGATACCTACGATCACCAAAAATAGCTCCTCCGTGTTTTCTGATTTCTAGAGGGGTTTTAAGCCAACTTGAAGTTTTTTGATCGAATTCTCCTAGAGTTTGCAGATGTCTGTATTGTTCCTCATTAAGAATTTCAACACCCATTTTTTCGGCCATTTCAACAGCGCTCCCTGTAGGTTTGTTTTCTTTTCTGGAGTTTAGGGCATCTGTATCGTAACATAAACTTCGTCTGCCAATTGGGCTTTCGGGCGAGCAATCTGTAAAAATAAATCTGCCGTTTTGCGCATCAATTCCAGTAACATCAGGTTCTCCACCACTAAGTTCCATTTCGTTTAAAGTCCACAACTTTTGTGGATTTGATTCAAGTTTTATTTTTACATCTTCCCAGTTTATTCCAAGATGTCGCTGTGTATTTCTTTCAAATCTAGCTTTTAAAACTTCAAGTAAGTTATTTGCTTGATCAGTCGAAAGAATATGAGATTCCATATAATAGTTTTTCTAATAAACATTTATTATTGCCGAAAGTTCATTGTTTATATGGTCTATCAGTAGCCATTGTCGGCTCTGCCACCACTCATCCTAATTTAGAATTCATTTTTAATAACATTGCTCGCATTTTGTTAAAATAATTTCTATTTTAGCCAACTAAAATATTCTGAATGAAGAGAAAGACCTTATACATAATTGTTGCAATTCTTGTTTTAGCAGCTGTTACAACTACTCTTGTGATAGTTTTCAAGAAGAAAGATGTTCCACAAACTACAGAAATTGAAGAAGAAAAAATACCAGAGAAATATGGAATTCCGATCGAGGGTTGGGATTTAATTACCGACACAGTAAGAAAAGGCGATTATCTTGGAACTATTTTGAGCAAATATGGAATTACTGCACAACAGATTGATAAGATAGGTAGAATGTCGACCGATTCTTTTAATACAACTTTAATAAATGTTGGAAATTTATATACTGTTTTTTCCGACACTACAATAGATGGTATTCCACAGGCTAAGATTTTTATTTATGAAAATTCTAATGTTAAGTTCACAAAATACGATTTTCGAAATCCAGACACAATCATTATTGAGAAGTTGCGCAAACCTGTTGATACTGTTAGTTTGGAAGCTGCAGGAGTTATAGAATATTCGCTTTGGCAGACTATGATAGACAATGGTTACAATTGGGAACTGGCATTAGCGATGTCGCAAACTTTTGCATGGACGGTTGACTTTTATTCACTTCAAAAAGGGAACTGGTTTAAGGTAATTTATACCGAATATTTCGTTGATGACAAACAAATTGGTCTTGGCGAAGTTAAAGCTGGCGTTTTTTATCATGGTGGCAAGGAGCTTTGGGCTATTCCGTTTATGCAAGATTCGGTAACATGTTTTTACGATACACTAGGAAATAGCATGAGAAAAACATTTTTGCTTGCACCGCTTGAATATACCCACATAAGTTCGAGATACTCGTATGCAAGAATGCACCCAATCTGGCACACAGTTGGCGAACACCTTGCAGTTGACTTTTCGGCACCTTCGGGAACCCCAGTTTATGCAGCTTCGGATGGAACAATAACAACCAGAACTTTCCAAAGTGGAGCTGGAAATTACGTTGTGATCAGGCACAACAGTGTTTATTCAACCGTTTATATGCACTTTTCAAAATTTGGTGAATATAATGTTGGAGATAGAGTTAATCAAGGAGATATTATTGGCTACGTTGGTAGTACCGGCTGGTCAACAGGTCCACACTTGCATTACGAAGTACACGAAAACGGCAAAAAGATTGATCCATTAACTTTTGAGCCACCACCTGCCGAACCTGTTGACTCTGCCCACATGGAACGTTTTAACAAGGAAAAACGCAAATGGATTGACCAAATTAATAAAATAAAAATGCCTGTCGCGAAGAAAAAATAAATTGCTATCTTTGTATAAATAGATATTGCAATTTTATGGTTGAGAAATCTGACAAAATTTTACCAAAGTTCTCCGAAAATCTTTTCTGGGACATTGATATTGAAAGTCTTGATTATGAAAAGCATTTTGCATATATTCTCGCCAGAGTTCTTGATTATGGAACATTAAGCGATTGGAAAGAAATAACGAGATTTTACAGCTTGGAACAAATTAAGCAAACAGCACTTCGAATAAGGACTCTCTTTCCCAAGTCACTAAATTTTATTGCATTTTACACTAAAACACCCATAACTGAATTTCGATGCTACATTCAAAGACAGTCAGCTCCGACACTCTGGAACTCCTAAAAAAACTACAAGGATTTGAGTATCTGAAAGATTTTCGGTTGGTTGGAGGAACAGCACTAGCTCTTCAACTGGGGCATAGAATTTCTGTTGATCTAGATCTTTTTGCGTATGAAGTGAGCCTTCCTGAACAATTTCAAATACTTTTGACTAATTCGGGAATCAAAGTTGAAAATGTTATGCTTTCCACTCGGATTCAGATTTTCAATCTAAACCAAACAAAGACAGATTTTGTAAATTACTGTTATAAATGGATCTCAGAACCAATAAAAGAGGATGGGATACTAATGGCATCTCCCGAAGATATTGCTGCAATGAAATTGTCGGCAATTACGAATAGAGGAACTGTTAAGGATTTTGTTGACCTATACTTTTTATTAGACTTATTTGATTTACAGCAGATGCTATCATTTTACAAAATGAAATATCCAGAGGCTGCTGAATTTTTAGTGTTAAAAAGTCTAATTTATTTTGACGATGCCGAAACAGATCCGCTGCCAAAAATGCTGATGAAAACAAATTGGGAAAATATAAAAGCGAGAATTATGAATGCTGTCCAAAAGTTATCAAAATGATTTTTGAAAATGCTACAAATTTAATTACATTACATCACCCAATAAATTATCTGAACGCAAACAATTACCAGAATCATTGCGATTGGATAAATTGTTGCGTATGCAATTCCGGGAGCGTTGGTTTTCGTCATGGAGCCAGCAGCTGCTAATCCAGGGGTACTTGTCATGCCACCTGTAATTCCACCGAGAAGTTGCAGGACGTTCATCTTTAAGATGTATTTAGCAAGTAAGACACCAAATATCATTGGAACAAGAGTGATTAAAACTCCGGTTGCAAGCATAACAAGTCCGTCAGATTTTAGTACCTCCATAATTCCGGAACCGGCTTCGGAACCTACCGACACAAGAAATAGGATTAATCCTATTTGTCTCAAAATTTGATTTGCCGCAGTGGTGAGAGAGAATACTACGGGGCCAACTTTTCTAATTCTGCTAATCAATATAGCCACAGCCATTACGCCACCTGTAAGGCCGAGAGAAAAGTCAAATTTGCCAATTTTTACATCCAATTGACCGAGCAACACGCCTAAAACGATTCCAATTGCGACGGGAATATAGTTTGCTTCGTAAACTTTGTTGGCCTCATCTCCAAGAGCAAGAGTAAGGTTTTGAATATCTTCTTTTGTGCCGGCAACTTTAATTTTATCCCCAAATTGAAGTCTGATATCACTGCTTGCCGAAAAATCTACCCCACTTCTTCTGATTCTTGTAATGATAATATTGTATTTGCTTTGCAGATGAAGATCGCTCAGCAATTTCCCAAGAACCTTTTTATTTGTTACGATAATAAATCGCACATCATAATTTTGGTTTAATGCTATGCCAAGTTCGGTAGGCCGACCAACAAGTTCCTGTACTTTTGCCAAAGAGGATTCGGTACCCACTGCTTTGATAATAGAACCTCCATGCAGAACAGTTTGCGGACTTGGAGTAAATGCCGAACCATGTTGTAAAACTCGTGAAATATTTGCGCCGGTAGCTTGCCTAAATTCCAGCTCAGCAATAGATTTGCCTATTACTCCAGCATTTTCAACAATGTAATTTCTATTAACAACCTTTGGGTATTTTTCGGATA
>JAQVGK010000348.1 GCA_028696755.1 Bacteroidales bacterium
TTGTTATGTTAAATTTTATTAATCCTACTCCTTCTTCCGATACTTGTGGTAAATTCTGGCTCTGTGCAAAACCAAAATTATAAAGATTTAAATAAACTTTGGGCAAAATTGCTGGCACAAATTGATCATTTTCTTCCCATTTCCAATCATCGTAGTTGACATCAATAAAATCATCGGGCACAGCCTCGAAAAATAAATCGGTATAAAACCCAGAGATAGCGCTTTCTTTGTCGGTTGACGCACTAATTGCAAACGAGCAATTGGAGAACTCTGCAACATCTTTCACAAACTCCTGCTTTTTTATGTCAGCAAGCTCTTCATCCGAAAATAGTGGCTTCTCAGCATTTTCGTCGTTAATCTGTGCATAGGTATCTTTAAGTTCAATTTTCTTATTTATGATGATATACTCATCTTTCCAAAAACTTTCTTTATCATCAAAAATTGGCTTAACATCAAGATAAAACGATAAGGCGCCCATCAAAATAACTAGTCCGAGCATTACTCCCAGAAAAGTACCAGCCAATTGTCCCGGTTTAATATTATTTTTTAAAACTTTCCAGATCATTATACTCGTATTTTTTCAAGTCCGGTTTCAAAATCTTTTTTTAGCGATGTTAGAATAATTCCTGCATTTTGCTTTGATGCTTCGTGCTGAATCAAATCCCATGCTGTTTTTGTATTGCCTTCGTCGAGGTGACTAAATGCTTCGTCGAGCAAAATATATTCAAAACTTTGGCAGAGTGAGCGAATAATTGCAACTCTTTGCCTTTGACCAAACGACATTCGCCCAGCAATTCGCTTTTCGAATCCCGAAAGGCCGAGAATTTCGATCATTTCAGCAATTTCATCTTGGGTCTTAAAGTTTTGAATTCTATTTTTAATATTGATATTCTCCATCATGCTAAGCTCTGGAAAAAGTTGTAATCCTTGTGGGACAATGCTAAACTTTGACTTATGCAAGTTTGAATATTCGTTTAAACTAAACAAAGAAGTATCTTTTGAATCCAGAAAGACCTTTCCAGTAAAATCCTTTCGTGTTCCAAAAATAATATTGATAAAGGTGGTTTTTCCTTTACCCGAGTCGGCAAAAATTAGATTTCGTCCTTGATGATTAAAAGTAATATCCCTGCTCCAGATTTCCGATTGCAGAATATCTTTTTCGGGAATGGGAGCAGGGATAACACCGGAAAATTTTATTTCCATTAGTAATTTGTTTTATTCCATGTTTTCTAATTCCTGAAGCAGAGCTTCCCACTCTTCATCAGTCATTTCGGGATAATCTTCGCCATACAAGTCATCCCATTCATCATCTTCGTAACCACCACCGCCAAACATGTCGAAAGCATCCATTAGCGGACCTTCGAAAAGCTCGGCAATCTTCTCTGCATTATCAATCAATTTCTTGGCATCAAGTTCTTGAATGCTTTCGTTAAATCTTAAAGTTGAAGTGTATGTGATTTCATCCTTTTGAATATCCAGATGCATGTGACCGTAGTTTCCAGCAATTTTTATTCCTGTTAACTTTTCAAATTCCTTAATAGGTTCTTTGTCCATATCAACTTTGTCGATAACATCTGAACTTACCCAAAGGTTGATAGCTTTACAATTTTTGTGAAATTTCTTGAAATCATCATTCGACATTACCGATTCTTTTTCTTCAAGATTCATGTAAGATTCCATCAATTTAAAGTTATCGTCAGAATTCTCGTTGTAAACAAACATTAACACATCTTCGTTATAGCCGAAAATCATTCCTTTTTCTGGTTCAAAATATTTGATGTCGTTTTTAGATTCAAGAAACATCGATACTGGAAGTTTGAATTCATCAGCAATCAAATCAATATTTTCTTCAAGTTTCTTTCTGTCGATTGGAATTACTACTCCAATTATTACCTCTTCTTTGTCGAGAACTGCGAAAGCATACGATTTTTCGCTCAGAAGTATCCCAGAAGCATCTGGATCTTTCATCATTTTATCGATAAGCTCGGCAGCCTTTTTACTTTCTCTTTCCAGATCTTTCATAGCATCCTTATAATCCTTATTCTCTTTTAATAAGTCGGGATTAGAGAATTTCATTAACTCAGATCCATCAATTACCAATACGGCAAACGAATCTTTTGGAATATTTGTCGCTGCATTTTTTGAACATGATGCAAACAAAATTGCTACAAATGCCAGCAATAAAATCGGGGTACTAATTTTTATTCTTTTCATGACTTAAAGTTTTTGGTTAAACATCGCATAAAAATACAAAAAATATCGGTTTAGAAATAAATTCTGATTTTTTTTTCGGTTAGGGGTAAATAAAAATTTAGACTGTTTGACTAAACAGTTACAATCTTATTCTTTATTGCAAACATAACTAAACTAGCAGTGTTCTTGGTATCAGTTTTTTCGAGAATATTCGCGCGATGTTTTTCAACTGTACGTTTGCTTAGAAATAGCTTTTCGCCAATTTCGATATTCGATAAGCCTTGGCAGATAAGCGAAATTATTTCAATTTCACGAGCCGATAAATCGTAAAAGTCTTTTGGATGTTCGTCCTGATTCTTTAACGAACGAATTAAATTTTGAAGCAATTCTTGGCTAAAATAGTTTTTACCTTCGATTACAGAAGTTAATGCCGCGTGAACTTCGTCGATATCCGAGTCTTTTAGTAAAAATCCACTTACACCGGCTTCTACCATTTTGGAGTAGTATTCTTCGTCGCCATACATCGAAAGTGTGATTATTTTAAGGGCTGGGTACTTTTTTAGTGCTTTTTCGGCAGCTTCAATTCCATCCATTTCAGGCATATCGATGTCGAGTAGGGCTATATCAACTGGAATTACATCTAGATTTTCTAGAAATTCTATTCCATTAGATGCTTCAGCAACAACTTTAAAATCACCAAAAGAGTTTAATAATAGCTTAAGCCCTTTGCGGAAAAGTGCGTGATCATCAACAATAATTATATTGTATGAGTTATTCTTTGTCGTCATTTGTAAATGGAATTTTAATTATTACATCTGTTCCGCTTCCAGCTTGCGAATTTATATCAATTTTTCCTTTCAACGAATTTATTCTGCTGTAAATATTGTACAATCCTGTCCCTTTTTCTTGTGGCTTAAATAAGTTGTCGGATTCAAATCCTTTCCCATTATCCGAATAGTTAAGGCAGACAGAGTATATGTCGTAATTGATGTTGATTTTTATCTTTTTTGCATGAGCATGTTTTATAGTGTTGTTAATCAACTCGCACAAAACTCGATAAAGCACCGATTCTGTATTTGATTCAAGACGTAAATCCTTTAAATTACTGCGGTACTCAATTTCTATTCCACCAGTTGTGGTAATTTTCTGAATAAAATTGTTGATGGCTTTGTCGAGTCCGAAATTATCGAGAACATGTGGACTAAGGTTGTTCGAAATGTCTTTGATGCTTTTTATTGATTCGAGAATTACAGAATCTAGGTTCTCGAGAATTTCTTTGGATTGAGGAGTGTTTTCTTGTTTACGAAGTGCCGAGAGCGACATTTTTATGGTTGATAGCAGTGGGCCTAGTCCATCATGGAGGTCTTTTGCTAAACGTTTTCGCTCATTATCTTCGGCTTGTATCATTACCGATAAAAATCTTTTCTCACTGGCTCGTTTTTCCCGCTCCATCTTTTCCATGTACTTGAAAATCTTTCGTATGAGAATTAGTCCAACAGCAAAGAAAATTGCTGAAGCAACTCCAAGCCAGTTGTATAAAAGCCTGTAATACTTCGGTTCTACATCAAAATAAAACGGTAAAGCCTCCAGCACCATACGAATCAATAGAGCTGCAAAACCTAAACTTATAAAAATCCAAGATAAATTATACTTGGTTCGCTTAGTAAGCTTGAGCGACATTACTGCAGCAATAATCTGAAAAATTATGGCGAGTAACAAAACTATTTTAAGTACCATAAACTTTGATTTTTTGCAAATATAATCAAATTGATGATAAAATTATGATGTTGGAAACTTTAAAAAGTGCCTAAAGTGCCTAGAGTACAGTTCGTTAAGCTTACTGCACCGCTTTGGGCTGCTGGCAAGACCTGTCGGTGTCGTAAGAACTGACAGCATCGCAGTAAGCAAGGACTTTAGGCTCTTCTTCCAATGGAAACGTAGAAAATAGATAAAGTAAAAAATCAATTTCTTCATCTTTATCGACGTTTGCATTGCCTCAAGAAAATTCTCAAGCGAAAGGAAAAATACATATCGGCAATACAAAGTCTAAAAGCATTTGAACATAAAAAATCATCTAAAGTACTTTAGGCACTTTAGAGCACTCTAGGCACTTTAGACACTTCTTCCAATGGAAACCTTGAAAAGAGATAATTGCAAAAAAAAGCTCCGTTTTTTCGGAGCTTTTCAAAGTTTTTAGAAATATTATTA
>JAQVGK010000349.1 GCA_028696755.1 Bacteroidales bacterium
AATCTATAGTATTGTTCGCTTTTGACGTTATGAGCATCAAAGCCTGGGCTTAGTAAGATTGGTCGACTTCCAGACAAATTGCTTTTCCACATTCTCATCGTATTGCCATGATTGTTTAAAAACAGCTTGTCTGATTTTGGGACAACGCAAAATGTGTATTTTCTTTCATAAATCTGGCTAGTGTTTGCACCCCAGTATGTCCATTTTATAGTTACATCGAATTCTCCTAGTTCTTGAAAAATACTAGATACGTCTATTTCAGCTTCATTACAACTCATTGGTTGTTGTGATATTAAATCAACAGTTTGTCCAAAATCAGTTATAAAACTAAAACTGTAGTAATTGAAATGACTGCAAAATTGAATAATACCATCAGCTTCAGCTCTAATCCTATTACCAAATTTAACAACTGCATTCCCTTTTTCTATATATATTTTCCTTTTTTCAGTTGGAATCACATTGATGTATACACCTTGTTTTTTATTTGAAATAGAAAACCAATTTTGATCGTACTCATTATCAGAACTGGAACCTGTTTCATAAAATTGAACAACTTGATCTTTCCAATCAACCACTGCTTGACAAGGAGAATCAAGCCAGGCTAAAACTGCAACAAGAAAGATTATTGCATATTTTTGATATATTCTTCTATTTAATAACATAACCTAATCTAATTGTTAAGTGAATTGATGGATATAGTATGTTTGAAGCACTATAGGTACTATAATAATTTTCATTAAACAAAGGGATAGTAAATGTTTGTATTGACGCATCTGCAGGGCTATAAGCAAATAAATGCGATATACCAATACCAATGTTCAAATCATAAATAAACTTTTTCGAATCAAAAAAACCTTTTTGAATGCCAATGTTAACGCGTGCTGATGATGATTGGCGATAAACTGAAATTTTTTCAGGTGAGTGCTTTGGTTTTGAAAAAGTAAAATAAGTTTCAAATGAATAAGACCAATATGGGGAATTGAATTGTTGCTTTTTTTTAAGAAAATAGTTTTTTCTGTCAAAATAAAAATAGTACCCAATTAGTTTATTTACATGTTTTGGAAAAGGTTGGATGGATCCAATTATGTTGTCGTGTAATAAAAGATATAAACCGATATCGTAAGAGTATCTACTCTTAATTTTTGATTCAAAACCACAACCTATTGCGCAACTATTTGTTTCCAAATCACCAAATAGGATTCTAAATGGACTTATTTTTATGTTTACGATAGCACCTTTGCTAGAATCTTTACCAATAATAGAATCCTGTACTACAGAATGATTTAAATAATTGGTTTCATGAGAAATGTTGTTTGACGATTTGCAAACCAATTGAAATAATATTAAAGTAGCAATTAAACAGTTCGCTCGTATGATTCTTGAAAATTTCATATTGTGACTTTTCATTGTTTAACTACTTTTGGATGTTTTGATCTTCCTTCAAAATATTCATTTCGTTTTTTAGTTCTTTTATTTGCTCATCTTGTTTTATTATGTAAAGGGTCAACTCTTCTATTTTTTGGAGTAAAACTGTGGTCATTTCTCCCAAATCCACACCCTCCATAGCAACTTCGTCTTTGCTAGGTACATTTGGCAAATGTTGGTTTTCATTTATAAAAGATTTTAGTTGAGATAATTCCATCAAAACATAATCATCATTAAAGACATAGTCTGGCCAATAATAATCACCAAATTGAGCTTTTACCTTAAATTGCTGAGCGTAAATACCCTTTGCATTTACACTTCCATTACCCCATATCCTAAATACTTCCTCACTATTAACACTATTATAAACAACAAAAGACTTTGTTAAATTGTTGTTAACATCAATTTGAAAGGCCTTGGAGTAATTCTCAGATTGGGTCGTGTTCTTTTTAATGTGTAAAGTCGCTGATGGATTATCAATTCCAATCCCAACATTTCCCAAATTGTAGTAAATCATACTACCATTTTTACTCCAATAATTCAAATTATTCAAAGCCACGCTTCCGCCGCCATTACTTAATTGTAAAGATTGGTCAACTAAGCTCAAAGTTTGGTTAAAACCACTTAAATCAACCTGAGTATTATGATTCACCAAACTCAATGTATTTCCATTTAGCGCGAGTTTAATCTCTTTCCATTGCCCTGTACCATTGCTGTTACTTGTTAAAACGTAATTTTCTGATGCGCCTTGTCGAATACGTAAATCACCATTAATATCAAAAGTAGCAGTTGGGTCATTAGTTTTAATACCTATTTTGCCGGTTTCTTTTACAACAAAATAGTTAGTTTGTACTGTTCCTATGGCTACATTTCCGTTCGATTCCATTTTAAAGCGCAATGGTTTTTTTGTTAAAATCTCAAGATTTCCGGCTTCTTGTAAATAAATATAGGCATTGCTATTTGTAGAACGAATAACTAGCCCGTCTGTTGCAGTACTACCACTATTTTTATTGGTTAACAAAAGTGCCGATTCGGAATTCATCTGTAAAGCACGTGTATTGGGATTGTTAGGAGTAGTCCCTCCACCGTCGCCAATGGCCGCAAAATTTGGATTATGAATATGCAGTTGCTTTTGTGGAGCAGAAATTCCCACTCCAACCATACCTATATTATAATAAAGGTTGTTGTTTAGTTTTGTCCAATAGTTTAACCCACTAAGACTAACACTATTGCCATTTGAAAGTGATAACTGATCACCAGTGAAACTTAAATTCTGAAGTTCGTTTGTTGGGTCTCCATCTAATTCTGTAAAAGATGTTAAGTATCCATTATTACTAACCATTGCATCAACTTCCGATTCTGTTAAATGTGTATCGGTATCATCCAAATATTGCGACAAGTCTATTTGTGTGGCTGTGCCATTGTTCGTTATGGTTAAGATATTACCGTCAAGTTGCAAATCTTGTATTTCATTTGTAATATCACCATCTATTTCCGTAAAAGATGTTAAATATCCATTGTTACCAACCATTGCATCAACTTCCGACTCTGTCAAATGTGTATCGGTATCATCCAAATATTGCGACAAGTCTATTTGTGTGGCAGTGCCATTGTTAGTTATGGTTAAGATATTTCCAGTTAAATCAAGATCTTGAATTTCGTTAAGTGGGTCGGCATCGGCATCGTTTGGACTTGTAATATAGCCGGCATCATTAGTGAAAAAACTTATCTGTGGTGCCGAACCATTAAGACTGCTCCAATTCCCATCAAAAAGTGTGGGTAAATTACTTAGCGAATTATAATTTCCATCAAATAGACTTGGAAGATTTAACAAGTCGTTGTAACTTCCCGATGTTGCTACTAAAGCAAAACTTGGTTTGCCAGTAACATCTGTCCACGACGGAACCCAACTTATAGGTCGGTATAATCCGGCATGATTTCCCCAAGAATATGCAGCATCCCAGTTCGAAATATTTAAAGTCCTTGTGCTTAAATCGCCATTTGCATCAAGCATAATTGCAGATGTTTGCGTTCCACTGATAAGCGCCGAAAATCGAATATTGCTATTAACATGAAAACTTTGCTGCGGGTTTGTTGTGCCTATACCAAAGTTTCCGTTTGGTAAAAGGCGCATACGCTCAATGTTATTACTGATAAAAACAACACTTTCGCTGTTTATTGAACCAAGTTTATTTTTACCCACTGCCAATGTGTTGCCATCTATGCTCCAATCTGACTGAGAAAAAACATTTATTGGTAAAACAAACATCATTGTAACTAAAATTACTAAGCCCCTGATTTTACAGAGAGAGAGAGAGAGAGAGAATTTCTCAATTTTCCATTAAAAGCTAAAATATTGGTCATAACAATTATAAATTTGATACAAATGTAAATATAGTATTTGATATATGCAAATTTAATTTTGAGGAAAAATGGGAATTTGAGGATGAAGTGCGGTTTTTTTAGGTGGGAGTTGGAAGTTCGAAGTTTGTAGTTAACAAATTATACTACTCCTTTTTACCAAAATGATAAGCAAGCAAAAAGTTAAAATTCAGCTTTAGTCCATTTCCGGGAAAGAAAAGATTTTCGTTGTATAAAGATACAACGTCCATAAATTGAAAATTAAAGCCGGTCTCAAATTCCGCATTATTCTCAAGAACATAATATTTGCTTAATCCAAAATGGAAGGACATTGCCAACGGAATTTGGTTATTAATAAATCTGAAAGTATTGTACTGCTTCGCATCCTTACCACGCAGCAGCAATTCCACATAAACGAAGTCGCCATTATCGTCGGGCATATATCCATTAAACTCGTAATAAAATAAGTTATCAAACTGAGCGATATACCAATCAACGGATAAGCCACAATAAATGCTTCTATACTTTTTTACCTGTGAGTTTGGTTTAGTTTTTTTAATTTCATACTTCTTCTCAAATAAAACTGGTAGCGAAAGGTAGTAGTCGGAACGAA
>JAQVGK010000350.1 GCA_028696755.1 Bacteroidales bacterium
CATTTTGTAATAAGGATTTTCAGGTTTTGTGCGGGCCGATCCAAATATTGAAACGCATGGACCAATTTGAGCAAAATGCTCGTAGCCATTAACAAATTCGCCCATTATTTTAAAAATACTCCAAGCATCATTCGATTTGGTTTCTGCCCATGTCCTTTCCTCAAAGGAATCACGGATCATTTTTTCTTCATCTGTCATGTTATCTCTCTTTTAAATTTTGTTCAAATATAACGTAAAAAATTATTGGTTCAGTATTTTAACAAAATTTTGAGTTTAGTTTTTGAATTATTTTTAGATTGGGAAGCTAATTGTTAACTCTGATGTGTTTTGATATTTAATCCGCTCACTTCGAGAACCTCAGTGCAGCGCCTTCAGAGTTAGAGCAGTATTTGTGTTTATCAACCTGACGCTACCGCATCAGGTTGAAATAACTCAGGCTTTCAGCCTGAAAATGCAGCAGTTTGTTACAGGTTGCAGAGAGGTGGCTGAGTGTTTTGCTTTATGTAAAGTCTTTAGTATTATAAAATGTGCGAAAATCAGAGCTGTCAACAAGGAGCAAAGTAAGCAAAATGTCTCGAAGCCACCGATTACAAAATCAATCTCAGCACATCTGCCTTAAAGTCATTTGCCGATTGATAACGTTTACCTAGCGACCGAATTATTGCCATCTTTAGATCTTCGGAGCTAAATTCCTTTGGCAAATTTGCCATTTCTGGCTTTGCTGTTGCTTTCGAAATCACTTCATACAAATCTTCATCAAACCTAAAATGTTTCTCAATTTTAACTCCTGTTTGAATTTTTTTAATAAACATTGGATTTGTTGTATTTAAAGCGGGTTCTTTTGCAATAGCTTCATACAAAATTAATCCAGTGCTAAAAATGTCGGAGTGCTCGCCAACCAATTCGCTAAAACCAAGAACTTGCTCGGGACTAGCATACATGATACTGAAAGATTTTCCTCCGGTATCAGGAATTGCGGGCTGGAAACATGGCTTTAGTAATCCTGTGTCAATAATTTTAATCTCAGGGTTTTCCATATTTATTCCAAATTCATCTGATCCGCAAACCATTATGTTGGATGGCTTTATGTCGCAATGACAAAGTTGCTGAGTATGAATGTATGCAAGAGTATCTAGGACTTTACTAATTATTCGGTAAAAGAAATAGTTAAACCTGTAATCAAAATATTCACGTTTTGCAATCAATTCCTTCAGGCTAAAGCCATACACAAACTCTTGAATAACATAAATTCTGCCATCATCAATGATAAGATCAATTGTGTTTGCCAATCCTTCATGCCTCAGAGCAATGCTGGTTTCTAGGAAAAACTTTAATCTGGCGGTCTGATTGTGAAACATAGCAGGCAAAAGTTGCTTGCAAATAACTTTTTCTTTAGTGTTAATCTCGGCTGCAATGAAAACTATAGAGTAATTGCTGCGGGCAATAATCGTTGATTCTTCTTCAGGGAAAAAGAAGTAGCTAGCATTGCTGCCTTTCAGTAGTTTAGGCTGCATATATTATTTTTCGTATTCTTCTTTGGCTCTGCTACCGTATGACGCATCGGAATTCATCAGATCCTGATTGTACAAAGTATTGTTTCTCTTGCTAAGCAGACGTTCCCAATTTGGTGTTTTTATTTCTCCAGTTAGGTCGGAATGTAATAACTCATATTCTTTTCCTGCTATGTTAGGATTATAAAAAATGAATTTTTTATTGTTCTCGTTCTTAATTCTGTAGTAATGCCATATCTCGTATGGATAAGCATTTGGCTCGTGTTTCGAAACGTAAATGTCGTTTGGAACACCATACTGTAGATATACTCTTCCTCTATCGGTTTCGTATCCTCTGTTGATAGGAGTACGATAATTTCTGTCCACGAAATCGACCTGCTCTTTGTACTGACGCCATAATTCGCCAGGCTGAACATTGTTTCTTTTTAACCAGAATTGCATAAAGTAATTTTGAAGTTCGTCAAGTCCTGCCATTTTAACCTGATAATCAATAAATCTTTGCTCATCCATGTCGGCAATCGGTCTAAGACAAGAAATATATTCAACCAAAGAATCTCTGTTGGTCATCGAACCTTGGAAAGAAGTAGTAATGTCGTAATTTTTAAGAATTTCATTCATTGCTGCCAGATCGTTTGCCGAACTGTTACTGCGCTGGAAGAAGAATTTGGTTTTCTGCACACTTACATTGTCTCGATTTTTAACTTCGACAACCAGATTATAGTTTCCCGAAGGAAGGTTCTCAATATTTATCTCTCCAATAAACGGAATTATTGCTGCTGGACTCATCTTTTTAAATCTGCTATATTGTTCAAGCTCTTTGTAAGTCTCGAAACTCTCGATATAGTATCTAACCATGAAATCAGCTGCTATAATCTTATCAGTATTGTAAATTTCGGTGTAAAAACTAATTTTATTGAAATTTTGAGGATAGAAATTCGAAATATAAGGGAGGAGATCATAACCGTTTTTTGTCAAAGGCGATACTTCGTTTGTAGGAGTAATGCTCTCTATTAGTTGTAATCCACTGAATTGAACAACAGTTTCGCTATAATCAATCTGTAATATATCTGTAAATTCAAACTTGTCCTGTCCAGAGTGAATGTCGCGGATATCCATTTCAAAATTGTAGGTTCCATTTGGGATACTTATACGCTGTAGGTCAACAAAATTTGGTTTTACTCCATTTGTGTCAGCAATTTCTGGACTTTTTAAATTGTATTTGTTCACAGTAGCAACTTCTTCGCCTTTTTTGAAAACCATTGTTATTTCAATCTCTGCCTGATATTTACCGTTTTCATTTTTGACAAAAACTGCAGTTTTCCCAATCGTACTTAGATAAGTTTCGAGATATGGACCATCAGGAGAATTAAAAGTTGCATACATAAAATATACTTCGAGTGATGCAAACGTAGTTGTTGTACAAAACAACATTGCTAATATGTAAACAGCTTTTTTCATACTTATATTTTTTTGCAATATAGCTATAATTTGACAAAATAACTGCGAAATTAACTAAATATTTTGTTAATTATACAGCAAATACGTTTAATTAAACAATTTAAAGTATATGTCCTCTGGACAAAAAGTGCAGTTTGATCGAGCATTTTACTGACGTTTATGTCCTCTGGACAAAAACGAGTTTTAATTTCCTTACTTTAAATAAAAACTTTAATAATTATTAGCCCACTAGGGCTTTAACGTCAGTAAAAATCAATCAACTAAGTAAATCACTACTTTGTCCAGAGGACATTAACACTTTATTGATGGATTGTGTCGATAAAGTAAAAGTTCTTACTCAAAAGCCTTAACTAAACGACACTTAATTCACCATATATTTCTTCACCACATCCGCCAATTCATCAAACACAAAACTGTTTGCTGCAATTATTTCTTTTCCAAACAGATAGTTTTCTCCACCTGAAAAATCACAGATTTTACCTCCGGCTTCCTTAACCAGAATTATTCCTGCTGCTACATCATAAGGTTTAAGGTCGTATTCGAAAAATGCATCAAATCTACCACAGGCAACATAAGCCATGTCGGCAGCTGCAGAACCAGGGCGACGAATACCATGCGAATTCATCATCAGTTCCTGCAACATTATCATGTATTTCTGCAATCTGCCGAAATCGTGATATGGGAATCCGGTTCCTAGCAAACTCGATTTTATTTTTTTTGTCTCGGATACTTTAATCTGTTTGCCGTTAAGCCATGCACCTCCACCTTTCCAAGCACTAAAGCATTCGTCTAAGCCAATTTCGTAAACTACCCCTAACACAATTTCATCATTTTGTCTCAGTCCGATGCTTACCGAACAAGGGAAAAATCCATGAATGAAGTTAGTTGTTCCGTCGAGAGGATCAATAATCCAAGTAAACTCTTTGCCAATTTTACTGGATGTATTTTCTTCTGCAATAAAACCAGCATCGGGAATTAGTTTTTCGAGTTCTGTAACAATATATAATTCCGATTTTTTATCAATCTCGGTTACAAAGTCGTTCAATCCTTTGGTCTCAATGCCAAATTCAGATCGGTTTGTAATGTGTGATTTTATCATTTCGCCTGCGTTTCGGGCGATAGTCTCTACACTTTTTATCAAATTGTTCATTGGAATAAATATTATATTATCACCGTCATACATTCATCATCATAAAATCCCGAAATTTTTATTGGAATAATCTGATTAACGAAATTCTTGTCATAATCTGTTACAACCTTAATGTAATTTTCGGTAAAGCCGAACATTTTATTGTTCTTTTTCGATGATTCGAACAGTACTGTAAATTTCTTACCGATTTGCGAATTCATAAAATCCTTATGTTTTTGTGCCGAAATTTCATCAATAATTTTTGCTCGATTTT
>JAQVGK010000008.1 GCA_028696755.1 Bacteroidales bacterium
ATTTTCTCATATCCACCAAAAGCCGAATAAAATGATTGTAAAAAACTACAAGACCGAGAAAAAAACTGTTACCGAGATATTTTCGGGAACAAGTTATAATTATTTTAAAACTCTGGCTGCTGGTCGCGATTTGGTGATTGTGAGCGATACAAACTTATTTGAACTTTATCCAGATGCATTTTCGAACGAAAAGTACATACTTATTGAGCCAGGCGAGGATCATAAAACTTTGCAAACTGTCGAAACTGTTATTACGCAACTTATCTCATTTAAAGCCGATCGCAAAACTTTAATTGTTGGATTTGGCGGTGGAATGGTTTGCGATATTGCCGGTTTCGTTGCTAATGTTTATATGCGCGGAACAAGTTTTGGCTTTGTAGCAACAACTCTGCTTGCTCAAATTGATGCTGCTTTGGGTGGAAAGAATGGAGTAAATTTTGGTAATTTTAAAAATTATATCGGTACAATTTCGCAACCCGAATTTGTGATCTGTGATCCAGAAATGTTTAAAACGCTAAAGGATGAAGATTATCTGAGCGGTGTGGGCGAAGTTCTCAAGTACTCATTTATTTGTGAGAAAAATCTTAGCGATTATGCTATTTCAAATGTTGACGGAATATTAACTCGTAATCCCGATGTGCTCAACCTTATCGTTAAACGCTGTATCGAAATAAAAACCAAAATTGTTGAAGAGGATCCTCACGACAAAGGATTAAGACAACTTCTAAATCTTGGTCATACTATCGGACACTGTATCGAAATTGTCGATGGAATTCCGCACGGAATTGCTGTAGCAAAAGGAATTGTTGCTGCGACAAATCTGTCAGTTAAATTTGGTTATGCCGAAGCTGAACTTTCTACTCATGTCAGCGAAATAGTATCATCATTTATTCCAAATCTCGACTATAAACTCGACGAGCGTCATTTTGAGCTTCTTAAAAACGATAAAAAGAAAACTGGCGACCTAATAAACTTTGTTTTTCTGCTAAATGTTGGCGAGCCTTTAATTGTGAAAGTTGCAATGTCTGACATCATAAATGCCCTTAAGTCTTGAATCAGCAATGGATATTGTAGTAAAAAATAAAAATATTCACGGACATTTTATCGCTCCTCCGTCTAAAAGCCATGCGCAAAGAATCCTTGCAGCAGTTTTAATGTTAGGTGAGGAGTTTGTTGTTTCAAATGTCGGAAATAGTGACGATGTATTAGCTGCAATACAAATAGTAAATGCTTTAGGTTCTCAAACTAAAGCCGATGGAAAAAGGCTGACAATAAAGCCAAGAAAGGAGATGCCAGCCGAACATGTTCCTGTGCTTGATTGTTGTGAATCTGCTTTATGTGCACGACTTTTTCCGCCTGTTGCAGCAGTTTTATACGATTCTTTTGTAGTTAAAGCTGGTGGAAGTTTATTAAATAGAAATATCGTTGATGACTATGCCGCTCTTAAATATTTTGGATTAAAGTTTAAAACCACAGATGGAAATTTTCCAGTAGATTTCTTTGAGTCAAAGATACATTCAGGAAATATAGCATTGAATGCAATAAAAACCTCTCAGTTAGCATCAGGTTTGCTAATGGCTCTTAGTTTTGCAGAAAAGGAATTCGAAATAAATATCGAAAACCTTGTAAGTAGAGATTATTTACTTCTCACAATTGATGTGTTAAAAAAGTTCGGACGAGATATAGAGATAGAGTTTGTAAATCCAAAAGCATGCAAAATTAGTTGTCGTCAAAAGCCTTTCGCAATAAGTCCGAATATTCAAATCGAAGGCGATTGGAGCGGAATTTCTAATATTCTTGTTGCAGCAGCCATAAACGGAAATGTTGAGATAAGCGGACTAAGTGAAAATTCTGTTCAAGCTGACAAAGCAATATTGCAAGTTTTCGACAGGGCAGGAGTGGATTATTACTGGAAAAATGAGATTCTTTTTGTGAAAAAATCCAGTATAAATGCATTTGATTTTGACGCTAAAGATTGTCCCGATTTAATTCCAGCGCTTGTGATACTCGCTATTTTTGCAAAGGGAGAATCGTGCATTAAAGGAATAAACAGATTATTATACAAGGAAAGTTCACGAGCAATTGTAATGCGCGATGAACTTTCAAAAGCTGGCATTTTTCTCGAGATTAAAGACGATAAAATGCTAATTTCCGGCAATCAAACTCCCGAATCTGCAGTTTTAATTTCGCACGGCGACCATCGCATGGCAATGGCTTTTACAGTTTTTGGACTTAATACTCTAGGTGGCGTAATAATTCAGGATTCGGAATGTGTTTCGAAATCTTGGCCAGGTTTTTTTGAGGTGATTAGGTGATGGGACGGGCTGTGGGGTTGGTTTACTATTGGTACAATATTAACCTAAAAATCCACAATCATCAAGCATTTGCCAGCAGTCAATTAGGATTTAGAGCTTTGGATTTGATTCTATTTTCCGTTACTAAACGGTTAATAAACGACTAGCGCTCGTAATCTGTTGTACTGCAACATTTGTAGCTATTTAAAATTTATCATTTTTACAAATGTTTTAAATTCTCTCCAGCATTTGCCAGCACCCATTTTGGATTTTTAATTCAAAATTTGTTATTGTTTAGGATTTAAAAATTGGGATTTCGGATTTATCCAATTAACCGTTACTTAACGGTTAATAAACGACTACGAGGCAGCAACAATTCTGCGGCAATACTCTCGGAGTTCTCTTTTTTTTTGCAGCAATTGTAATTTGAGCTTTGCAATTTGGATTTTCCCCTTTGGGGTTTTATCCGTTACTTAACGGTTAATAAACGACTAACGCTCGCAATCTGTTGTACTGCAACATTTGTAGCTATTTAAAATTTATCATTTTTACAAATGTTTTAAATTCTCTCCAGCATTTGCCAGCACCCATTTTGGATTTTTAATTTAAAATTTGTTATTGTTTAGGATTTAGAAATTAGGATTTCGGATTTATCCAATTATCCGTTACTTAACGGTTAATAAACGACTAGTATTCGCCACATGCTGTCGCACAATAGATGCAACGATTTGAATTTTTAACTTTTTTACAATATTTTTCAATCATTCAAGCATCTGCCAGCACCCATTTTTGATTTTTAATTTTAAAATTTGTTATTGTTTAGGATTTAGAAATTAGAATTTTAGGATTTCATTTTGTTATTTGTGATTTGTAATTTGTTTTTTCTTACTTTTGTCACACTAAAACTTTTGGATGTTTAATTTAAGTATGGACATTGTAAAATAAATAACTTTCGATTTTTGAAAGTTATAAGCCTTTGACTGGTCAGTAACTGACCATAATAAATCATTATATATTTTTATTTAACAGGTAACAAATATTGAATAAAAAATTTGTTACACAAAAGTTTAAAACAATGACTGAAGAAAACAATTCAATACACGATTTTGATTTTGCCTTAGTTTGCGAATATTTTGCTGGAGTAGAGCGACAAGGACCCGGCAGTACCGAAACAACTTTAAAAGCTCTTAGTTTTGTTGATAATCTGAACGAAAAATCGAAAATTGCAGATATTGGCTGTGGTGCGGGAACACCATCAATAGTCCTAGCAAAACATGCACCTGGAATTATTACTGCAATCGATTTATTTCCACAGTTTATCGACATCCTTAATAAGCGTGCTGTACATGAAAATCTGTGCCATAAAATAACCGGGAAAGTAGGTTCAATGGATGCTCTCGATTTTCAGGACGAGGAATTGGACTTGATCTGGTCCGAAGGTGCAATTTATAACATTGGATTCGAGAATGGACTAAACTATTGGAAAAAGTTCCTAAAAAAAGGAGCTTACATTGCAGTTTCGGAAGCCTCGTGGTTCACCAACGCAAGACCAGACGAAATCAATGATTTTTGGGTAGATGCTTATCCCGAAATCGACACCATTCCAAACAAGTTGGCTCAAATGCAAAATGCTGGTTACGTTCCAGTCGCATGCTTTATTCTGCCTGAAATCTGTTGGACTCACAATTTTTATGATTTGCAGATTCAAGTTCAAACAGATTTTCTAAAAAAGTATCCCGATAATAAAACTGTCGCAGACCTTGTTGCAAACGAGAGACGCGAAGCCGAACTTTACGACAAGTACAAGGATTATTACGGATATGTTTTTTATATCGGTAGAAAAATTTAAAAATCATTTATGTTGAAATGTGGGTTTAGTTTTCGGACTAAACCTGCTTTCCTAAATTAAAATTTAACAATATGAACAATTTATATAATTACGGTTGGAACGATTCACTCCAACAATTAAAAGAACAATCGAATTATAGAGAATTATTAAATGCTAGGGTTGCAGTAACTCACAAAACCTGTTACGATGTGATTACCGAAATTGAGATGTTAAGTTGTGAACTTTCAGGAAATATTATGTTCGGAAGAGAACCGTCAGAATATCCCTGCACAGGCGATTGGGTTATTATTCAAAAAACTGATGAAGCCAAAGGTATTATTCTTGATATTTTGCCTCGTAAAAAAGTTCTCTATCGCCTAAAGGCAGGAACGGTATCTGAAAGACAAGCAATAGCATCATACGTTGATAAAGCATTTGTTGTACAAAGTTTAGATGATAATTTTAACGTTCGGCGAATCGAAAGATTTTTGCTTCAACTGTCCGAATCAGATATTGAAGCTGTAATAGTTTTGACAAAATCCGATCTTGAATTTAGTCGCGATGAAGTTGAAAAAGCGTTGCTACATCTTAAAGGAAAGTATCCTATGTGTTACACTAGTATTCATTCGCCCGAAAGTATTGAGAACCTTAGAAAACTGATTTCACAAGGAGAAACTGTTGTTTTTACTGGTTCATCTGGTGTAGGTAAGAGCACACTTATTAATAAACTAGTAGGACAGGAAGTTTTAGAAACTTCACATATTAGCAATTCAACAGGCAAGGGCCGACATACAACTACTCGTCGAGAGATGATTCTTCTCGCAGGTTCTGGCGTTCTTATCGACACTCCTGGAATTAAGGTTTTTGGTGTTACAAATGACGATAAAGATTCCTTAGCAGCAATTTTGAATATTAGCGATTTTGAATCTCATTGTAGATATTCGGATTGCACTCATGTTAACGAGAAATGCTGTGCTGTAATTGCAGCTGTGGAAAACGGACAACTTGATTATAATGTTTACGAAAACTATCTTAAGTTACGCCGAGAGTCAGAACACTATGCTGCCAGCGAGCACGAAAAACGAAAACAGGGAAAAGCATTGGCAGGTTTTATCAAGGATATGAAAAAGATAGGTTATAAAGGATATTGATTTTGTGTTGATAATTCGATTTGTTGAAAGAGAGTATCTATTTGGGGTCAAAATAAATAGATAAAACTGACTAAAACTTTGCAATAAAATTTATCTCATTGAAGCAAAATACTTTTAAAAAAGGCTATATTATAAATATTGTATTAAAAAATAATGTACCTTCGCACATAGGTAAAACTTAAAGTAAGATGAGTGAAATTTCACTAAATAAAACTACAAGGGATAAAATAAGTTTTTTAAGTTACATTGTTCCTGCATTTGCTGAGGCATATAAAATGCCAATCCCAGCAGCTTTCAAATATTTGAAAAAGTATGGTGGTTGGAGATTTATAAATGAAAATTGGAGGGCGTTACATACCGATAATGATATTTGGACAATTCACGAGATTTATCAAGTTTGTTTGAAAAATGGGGGAATGAAGTAATGAAAGTTTATCACGGAAGTTATACCAAGATAGATAAGATTGACCTCTCTAAGTGTAAACCTAATAAGGATTTTGGAAGAGGATTTTACGTTACAAAGTTCCGTAAACATGCCGAAGCTTGGGCAAAAACTATTGGGGAAAAATATAGTAATCAAGGATTCGTTAGTGAATTTGAGTTTTCTGAAAATGATTTTACAAATTCAATATGTAAGATTAAACATTTTGATGCCTATTGTGAAGAGTGGCTTGATTTTATTGTTGTAAATAGAGATAAAAATAGTACAAAGCCTGCTCACGACTATGATATTGTAATTGGTCCTGTTGCAAATGATAAAATACAAAATACTTTGCGTTTTTATCTTAAAGGTAAAATTACAAAGGAGGATTTTTTGAAAATGCTAAGTCACCACGAAGATACTCACCAAATTTGTTTTTGTACTTTAAACTCATTGCAAACATTAGATAGAATTGACGATACTCCAACCTATGAGATAGTTTTAATTTCTGAACCAATTATTTTACAGTTAATTAATGAATTTAGTTTTAGTGAAGAAAAAGCTTTCGATTTGTTGTTTGAGTCGGAAACATATAGTTTGCTATCAAATTTGGAAACAGAACTTTACAAAAAGGATTGGTCAGAAATTTATAATCTAATAATGGCTGAGTTAAAACTAAAATAACATCAACTGCAACTAGCTGATTGTGGATGTCGATAATTCATTTTCTCTCGAAAGTATTTTTTTAGTCTGTTATATTTAGCCTACTATTTTAAAAGTATTTGCTGTTTTGAGTATGGTGCAAGGAGCAATTGCCGCTGAATGTTTGCATTTTGCATAATTCTATTTTTGCAATAATATTGTACACTATACAATGTGAGCCCCATGCTCCATGCTCCATGCTCCATGCGAAGAATTGTGTTATTAGTTTTGGTCAGCTAAATTTCTATTTTGAACATTAACTATCCCCATTCCTTCCACCATATTTTTCACAAGATTATTCTATTTCCAACATTTTTCCTTAACTTTGTTTCAAATCAAAAGATATGAATTCGTTTGGAAGAATTTTTCGCGTAAGTATTTACGGTGAATCGCACGGAAGTGAGGTAGGAGTGATGATTGACGGTTGTCCAGCTGGTATGCCATTGGCTGATCACGACTTTTTTACAGCACTTTCGCGCCGGCGACCAGGAATGCCAGGAACAACATCCCGAACCGAAAAGGATATTCCACTTCTAAAAAGTGGTGTTTATCGTGGTTATACTTCTGGAACACCAATTTTAATCTCATTCACCAACGAAAACACAATTTCTCAAGATTATAGATTCGATGGTTTCTTTCGTCCTGGTCATGCCGATTTTACCTCACATAAAAAATACCGTGGATACAACGATCCAAATGGAAGCGGACATTTTTCTGGCCGCCTCACAATAGGTCTTGTGGCTGCTGGAGTAATAGCAATGAAACTCATTCCCGAATATCGAATTGAGGCAAATTTAATCTCTGCTGGCGGAAGTAAAGATATTGAAAGAGCAATAATGGAAGCTCAAAACTCTGGCGATTCGGTTGGTGGAGTTGTGGAATGTAGAATCAGTAATTTGCCGGCAGGTCTGGGCGAACCGTTTTTTGATTCGGTGGAGTCGCTTATATCTCATGCTGTGTTTGCAATTCCTGGTGCTAAGGCTGTTGAATTTGGTGATGGTTTAGAATCTGCTAATGCCACTGGTTCAGAATTTAACGATCTGTTTGAGGACATTTCGGGCAAAACATCTACAAATCACGCAGGAGGAATTAATGGTGGAATCTCCAATGGCAACGATGTGGTTTTTAGAGTCTTTTTTAAGCCGGCATCTAGCATTGCAAAAACACAAAAAACTCTAAACTTTAATACAAATGCAATCGACGAGTTTAATATTAGAGGAAGACACGATGCTTGTTATGCTCTAAGAACTCCTGTTGTTGTTGAATCTATTGCAGCTATTGTATTGGCTGACCTTAAACTAATTGCTGGATTGTAAAATGGATGGATTTTTAAACAAAGTTGCAGCTCAAATTCTGGCAGATGAAATCGGTTTGCAAAATCAATTTATAATCGTTCCAAATCGTCGTACAGGTTTGTTTTTAAGAAAGGAAATTATCTCGCTTGCGAGCAAAACTTCTTGGATGCCGGAAATTATTACTATCAGCGATATTTTTAGCTCTGCATCTGAACTGAATATTGCAGAAGATTTACTTCTTATAAATAAGCTATACTTGGTGTTTCGCCAACATACTGGCAGTACCGAGACTTTCGACGAGTTTTACTACTGGGGCGAAATTATCCTGAGCGATTTTGACGATATAGATAAATATCTTGCTAATGCCGAAAAGCTTTTCTCAACAATTGCTGATCTTGGCGAAATTGATAGAAATTTTTCTGAGTACGACGAGCAGGAATTGGAAATTATTAAACGCTTTTGGGCAAATGTAAACAGTGCCGATTTAAGCATTCATAAGCAACGATTTCTGGATCTATGGTCGAAAATGTGGCTGATTTATTCTGATTTTAAAAAGTCGTTAGTAGAATCAAATATCGCTTATCAGGGAATGTTGTATCGGCAAATTGCTGAGAATCCGCAGAAATGTGAATTTAATAAAAGCAAATATTCTGTTGTGGGTTTTAATGCTTTGAATAAGTGTGAAAAAGCAGTTCTAAAGCATTTGAAATCTACAAAGCCAACATCTTTTTACTGGGATTATGACGAATATTACGTTAAAAACGAGGCACAGGAAGCAGGACGCTTCTTAAGAGATAATTTAAGACTTTTTGGTGAGGAGAGCATTGAAACAGAAAGCCGTTTCAAAGATCATAAGTGCAAAATCGAAGTACAAATGGCACCATCGCCTGTGAGTCAGGTTAAGATGATTGATGGGATTTTAAGTGAGTGGCAAAATGCTGGCGATTTTAATCCTGAGAAAACTGCCATTGTGCTTGGCGACGAGAATTTGCTTATCCCATTGATGTATTCTGTTCCACCATTTGTTGGCGAATATAATGTTTCGATGGGATTTCCACTTAAAAATTCTGCATCTTTTGGATTTGTTTCTCATCTTGTCTCTTTGCGTCGTAACGAACGGAAAAATCAGGATAAAACGCTGTATTATTACAAAGATATTCTTGCAATTGTAAATCATACTTTTGTGCAAAAATTGTTTGCCGATGATGCGGAAATAATCAATAATAAAATTAATTCCGAAAAGCTTATTTATTCGTATCCGCCCGAGTTTTGTAATAATGAATTTATAAATGCTCTTTTTGCAGTTGATCAGGTTAAATCGGCAGACTTGCTTATTTGGTTTACAGAGGTGACAAAACGAATGTCGGAGTTGTTGTCGGTCAAAGACGATTTTGCGGTGGAAAATGAGTGCATGATAAAAATTTGTAATCGTCTCAATGTGATTTACGATTGTATTGCCATTGGAGAGATTGAAACAACAAAAAAGGAAATTTTATTTAAGATTATTTTGAATTCGCTAAGGACAATGAGTTTGGCTTTCGAAGGCGAACCGCTAACTGGAATGCAGGTTCTTGGGTTTTTGGAAACAAGAAATCTCGATTTCGACAAAGTGATAATGCTATCATTAAACGAAGGAGTATTCCCCAAAAAATCTGCAGCTCAAAGTATGATTCCATATAATCTGCGAAAGTTCTATGAGCTGCCATCAATCGAATTTCAGGATAGCATTTTTGCTTATTATTTTTACCGATTATTGCAGCGTGCCAAAGATGTTAAAATTCTTTACAGCGCACAATCTGGTGATGGAAGCAGTGAAATGTCTCGTTTTATTTCTCAGATAAAATACGAATCGGGTCTTAATATCTCGTTTAAAAATGTGGGTTATAAAGTAAATCTTTCGCCGTATCGAGCCGTTTATGCATCAGCAAACGAAGAAACTAAAGCAAAAGTAATCGAGCATCTAACCAAAGGAGTTAGTCCTAAAGCGATTAATACTTTTCTCAATTGCCAGTTTAAGTACTATTTGCAATACATCAAAGGTCTAAAAGAACCTGATAAAACCGAAGAAGCTGAAGATAGCGCATTTTTTGGCAGATTGTTTCATAGCATCATGATGAAAATTTATGTGCCTTTGATTGGAAAAGTTTTGAATACTGATGATTTTAAGAAAATTTCATCCGAATCAAATCTTAACGAAATTAGGCAAGATGCAATTCGTGAAGTTTTTAATCTTAAAAATAAAACTGAAATTGATTCTGTTAACTCCAAATTAATCGTTGATATCGTGATGAAATACGTGATTTCGATGCTCAATTATGATAAGGAATCATGTCCACTTACCATTAAAGAACTGGAAAAAACTTACGCTGTGCCACTTCAAATAAATTGTGACGAAAGTTCATTGCCAATTACAGCTTCCTTGAAAGGAAATATCGACCGAGTTGACTTGCGTAATGGAATTATTAGGGTAATTGACTATAAAACAGGAAGTGTAAAGCTAGATTTAAAAACTATTTCGGATTTGTTTTCGGAAAATCGCAAACATGAAGCAGATATTGCAACTCAGGTTTTTGCTTACTGTTTGATGCTCGACGATAAAGGTGCCGATGTGTGTCCTGCCGTTTTCAATATTAATGAGTTGGGTAGAGACTATGACTATCATTTTGTTATGGAAAAAAATGCGATAGAGGTATTTAGCAAAGAATTGCAGCAAGAGTTTTCGGGAAATCTTAAATCCTTATTTGAAAAAATGGTTAATACACACATTTTCGCGCAAACCCAAATCCATGATAATTGCAAGTATTGTATTTATAAGGGAATCTGCGAACGATAACTTGGGAAATCCCAAATTACAAATCAATGTCGTTTAGTTAAGCATTTTATTAAAAAATCAATCTTTTTCTTAAAATTTTTTATTCAAACTTTCTTGCTTGATCTACCGAACGGAGTGAGCTCGTGAACACCACTGAAAATAGTAAAAAGTGTGAACAACAAGTTACAAAGAAATCAAGAAGAACCGATCCTTCGGCCCGCTCTTTTGGGACAAAAGAACTGTAAGCAAGCTGGGATTTTCCGAAAGGGTTCGGAACGCTTGCAACAGTTCTAATTGTCCCAAAATTACTCACACCACAGTTTATTTTCAAAGGTGTTCGTGAGCTGCTTCGCAGGTTACTCGCGCCATATTTTATTTTCAATGGTGCTCGTGAGCTGCTTCGCAGGTTCACAAGGCCGGAGCTGGCCCGGCGGTTCTTCACGGCCCTCCCGCGTCGCTTCGTAGAACAATTATCGCTTAATATGACTATTTTAAGCTCGTTATTTTTTCTACAAATGAGAGTTCTCGCTTTTTTTGCTTAACTAAACGACATTGATTTGTGATTTTAAATTTTCTTATTGTTTAGAATTTAGAAATTAGGATTTTGTGCTTCAATCCTCTATACTTTATCAAATAATCAATAATTTTTAATTCTAGCTTATTCAATAATTAAAATTTAACGTATATTGCAATTTATTATTAACTAAATTCTTAAACTATGAAAAGAAACATTTTACTTTTGGGATTAGCGGCTGTATTCACCCTTGCATCGTGTGGTGGAAGCACTGAGAAAAAAACTGAAGAAGAAAAACCAGTTTGTGAAGGCAAGAACGAAATTGCAATTACAATTCAGGATTATTACTACTCAATGAGTGATACTTTGGTTTATACTACTCCAAATTTTGAAGTTAAGCACAGCGAATATCAGTGGATTAACGATTCAACAGTTGTTCTTAAACTTTCGAACTATGAACCAAAAGATCTTACAGGTGCTCGTCAGGAAAGCCAGATTGACCTTAACATTGAGCTAAATGCTCGTAAGGGTAAAAAACTTGAGCCTGGTTACTACGGTTATCATTCTTATGAAGAAGGCTTATGGAGCCGCGTAACAATGACAACTGCTTATGGAACTGTATGGTTTAACTGGAATGCTGGTATGCCTGAGCAAGGTGGTGTTACAATCGAGCATGTTGATGAAGATGCCGTTTGCGGAACACTTGCACTTAATGTTGAAGCTCCTGAAAGCTCAATGATTGGTATAGTTAGAGTTAATGGAACTTTTGTTTACAAAAAGTAAAAGCTATTCCTAAAGAAAAAAATTAAGCCGGGTAATTCCGGCTTTTTTTGTATCAAAATCTGATTATATCTCCAATCTCAATTCCATACTTCTCGCACAATCCAGCATTAATCTCAACAACATACATTGCAGGTGCTTTGGATGGGAGAGAGGTCTCACTTAAAGCTTCGGTTTTAGGGTAAATATCAACAACTTCCATTTTAGAATTTACATAAAGAATATCAAGCGAAATTATCGTATTCCGCATGTAAAAAGATTGGATTTCTTCTTGCGCAAAGAGAAAAAGCATTCCCCGATTCTCTGCCATTTCTTTGCGAAACATCAAGCCTCTAGCTCTTTCTTCGTCCGTACTGGCAATCTCGGTTTCAATCTTAAACAATTCTTTATTCGTCCCTGCTTCTAGAAAAACAAGCTCGCCATCTTTCCTGAATTCTGGTGGATTCTCAAAACTATATTCTTTTTGTTTTAGCTCTGTCGTACCCGTTGGCTTTCTATCTTTCTTTTTATTATTATCGCACGAGTTCAATCCTAAAATCAGAACACCAATCAATATTATTTGAAATGTTTTTTTCATGTAAATTTTTTTTAATAAACAAATGAATAAATTGTGATGTTGTTTGTATTGCAATGAGTAGGGCAAATTCATGAATTTGCCCTACTTTTTGCAACGATAACAACGATATGGAATAATTTTATAATTCTCATCCCACCTGCAAATTATGCAATTTATAATAAATTCCACCTTTTGCCAAAAGCTCATCGTGTTTGCCTGTTTCTACAATTTTACCTTCGTGCAAAACACAAATAACGTCGGCACGCTTTATTGTTGATAAACGATGTGCGATTACAATAGATGTTCTGTTTTTCATCAAATTCTCGAGAGCTTCCTGTACCAACTTTTCCGATTCAGTGTCGAGTGCCGAAGTAGCTTCATCCAGAATTAATATAGGTGGATTTTTAAGAACTGCCCTTGCAATGCTTAATCTTTGTCGTTGCCCACCCGAAAGTTTACAACCCCCATCACCTATATTTGATTCGTATCCATTCTCTGTTTCGTTTATAAAGTCATGAGCATTAGCAACTTTAGCAGCTTCAATAACTTCAGCTAGCGTTGTATTTTCTTTTCCAAAAGCGATATTGTGAAAAATTGAATCGTTAAATAAAATTGGTGTCTGATTTACATAGCCCAGTAGCTCGCGCAAATCGGCAACTTTATAATCTTTAATGTTTATTCCATCAATAAGAATTTCGCCATGCTCGATATCGTAAAAACGTGGTATCAAATCAACCATCGTTGATTTTCCTGATCCACTCTGGCCAACAAGTGCAACTGTTTGACCTTTTTTGATTTTTATGTTTATGTTTGATAGAACAGGAATATCGGTGTAGGAAAAATCAACATTTTTAAACTCAATGCAATCTTTAAATTCATTTATTGTTTTGGCTCCCTGTTTTTCTGTAATTAGATTTTTTGCAGATAAAATGTCATTTACCCTGTCAACAGATGCCATGGCTTTTTTGATATTGTACCACGATGATGATAATGTTTTTGCAGGAGCGATAATCTGACTAAAAATTACCAGATACCCAATCAATGCCTGTGAAGATAGTGAACTCTCGCTTCCTAAAATCATAGTGCCACCGTACCACATAATTACAACAACTGCAATAGTTGCCATAAATTCACTAAGTGGACTGGCTAAAAATCTTTTGCGATTTATTTTATTCATCAAACCAGTATAGTCTTGATTTGTGTTTTTAAATCGTCCCGAAATATGTTTTTCTGCATTAAAAGCTTTAATAATTCTCAATCCGCCAATCATTTCATCAATTTGAGACATCAAACTTCCCATTTGTTTTTGACCAGCCATTGATGTTTTTCTTAATGACCTTCCTGCCCATCCGATAATTAAACCAACAATTGGTAGAAGTATAAACACAAAAATTGTCATCTGCCAGCTAAGGAAAATCATAGTTGCCAGATATACCAATATTTTTATTGGATCACGGAAAATCATTTCGAGTGAACTCATGATACCCCATTCTATTTCCTGAACATCGTTGGTCATTCGAGAAATAATATTCCCTTTTTTCTCTTCCGAGAAATAACCAACCGGTAGACTAATTACTTTGTCGAAAAGCTGATTGCGAATATCTTTTACAACTCCATTTCTTAGTGGAACCATAAAATGGTTTGCAAAATACATCGTTGCTGTCTTAAAAAGAGTTGCAATAATAACAATAATTCCCATGCTTATGAGTGCCTGCAACTCGCCATGAGTAATGATAATATCGCTGAGCCAATAGTAAAAATTATGTTGCAAACTAGACAAATTTGTAATGTCGAGCGGAATTTTTTCGGTAGTTAAAGGCTGTGTTTTAAATAAAATTCCTAAAAAAGGAATTACCAGTGCAAACGAAAAAATGCTGAATAATGTGGAAAGTACATTAAAGAAAATGTTTAGCGCAGCATACGATTTGTATGGGAAAAGGTACTTTAATATTTTACCAAACTCTTTCATTACAAACCAGTGTAGTTATAAGGTGTGATTTTCTTTAGTTCTGCTTTTACTTTATCGGAAACATCCAGACCATTTATAAAATCGCTAAAAGTAGCACTCGTAACTTTTTCGTTTGTTCGAGTAAGAGCTTTTAATGCAGAATATGGATCAGGATAATTCTCGCGACGTAATACTGTTTGAATAGCTTCGGCAATGACAATCCAATTATTCTCTAAATCTGCATCAATTTTATCCTTATTGAGTAGTAGTTTTCCAAGCCCCTTCTTTATTGATTCAAATGCAATCAGAATGTGGGCATAAGGCATTCCAATATTCCTTAAAACAGTTGAATCGGTTAAATCGCGCTGTAATCTGCTTATAGGAAGTTTTTCGGCAAGATGTTGAGCAATTGCATTTGCCATACCAAGATTTCCTTCTGCATTTTCGAAATCAATTGAGTTTACTTTATGAGGCATTGCACTAGAACCAACTTCGCCTGCCTTTATTTTCTGCTTAAAATAATCCATCGAAACATACGTCCAAATGTCGCGGCAGAAATCAATTAAAATTGTATTTATCCTGCTCATGCATTGTAGTAAAGAAGCAAGATTGTCGTAATGCTCGATTTGTGTAGTTGGAAAACTGCGATGTAACCCCAGATAATTATTTACAAAATTATAACCGAAAGTATCCCAGTCAATTTCGGGAAAACTAACCACATGTGCATTAAAATTACCGGTTGCACCTCCAAATTTCGAACTAAACGGAATTTGATCCATCTGTGTTAGCTGCTCTTTTAGTCGAGCCGAAAAAACCTGAATTTCTTTTCCAAGTCGAGTAGGAGAGGCTGGCTGCCCGTGGGTGCGTGCAAGCATAGCAACATCTGCCCACTCTGCCGATAACCCATCAAGTAATTCGATAATTTCGAAGAGTGCAGGCGAATAAATTTCGTTCATGCAATCCTTGATGCTGAGCGGAACGGCAGTGTTGTTTATATCTTGTGAGGTTAATCCGAAATGAATAAATTCCTTGTATTTTGCTAGGCCAAGATCATCAAATTTCTCTCTCAGGAAATACTCAACAGCTTTTACATCATGATTGGTAGTCTTTTCGATTTCCTTGATTCTCTTGGCATCAGATTCTGAAAAATCATTGTAGATATTTCTTAGTTTGTCAAAATCTGGTCGAAAAAAATCTTTTAGCTGAGGTAATGGAATTTCACATAAAGCGATAAAATACTCTGTTTCTACTTCAACGCGATATTTTATTAATGCATATTCTGAAAAATAACTGCGTAAAACCGCTGTCTTTGTCTTGTACCTGCCGTCAACCGGACTAACTGCCATCAAACTTTCTGAAGCCATTTGTTACAATTTTTAAAAATCCAAAGTTATAAATAAATGGTGATATGGCAAATAGAAAAAAAAAGTGCCTAAAGTGCCTAAAGTGTCTAAAGTGCCTAGAATGCCAAAAGTGCCTAGAATGCCAAAAGTGCCTAAAGTTGTTTTGCTGCTGGCAAGACCTGTCAGTGCGAGTCTACACCCAAAAACTTTTAGGCATAATGCGAAGATGACACGACGGACCGTCCAAAACGCAAAATGAACTTGTCGCTTTCTCCGCATGCTCCAAGTTTCTTTTTGAACGCGAATTTCACGAACCGAAGCTCAGCGAAGCTAATTTCACGAACGTTTTAAAAATTAACAAAGTTGATTTTTAAAACCCTAAAATTCGTGTAATTCGCGTAATTACCTTCGGTGAGGGCTAAAGCCGTTCGCGTTTAAAAAAGTGACGAGTAACTAAGAAGTAGTTGCGAGTCACAAAAGACTATTTGTGTTGAACTGGTATGAGCATAGTGTATTTGGCTAAAATTACCTTCGGTGAGGGCTAAAGCCATTCTGTCATTGGTATGCACTGAGACTCTCGAAGTGTCCGCAGGTCATGACAGTGTCGCAGCAAGTGCGAAAAAATAGAAAGCAGTATGGTCAATCTCTCAGCAAACCATCTGTATTCCGACTTCTGCATTATGTTTTCATTTTTGCAAAAAAAAAGCCACCTAAAAGGCAGCTTTCTCTTTCATTATATTTTTAACTTACTGAGCCATTTCGGGAAATGCATTCTGATATTTCATCATATATTCGTTGAACTTCGGTTCAAGTTCGTCGAATAATTTTTGACGCTGATTTGTCATTGCATTTCGTAAAACTCTACGGTATGTTTCCATCGAAAGTTGAATGTCGTAAGTACAAGTATTGCGCTTTTCCTTATCGAGAGAGAAGAAGAACTCAAGTTCTTGGGTTGTAACTTTTATTACCTCTCGTAAGAAAGCATCGCCCTTATCCATTTCTCCAACTGCATAATATGCATTTGCATAGTCAATATCAAACAAACCTGGAACAAAAATATTAAGTGGCATCAGTTCGTCACATTTTGCAAGAAGTTGTTTTGCTTTAACGGTGTCGCCTTCTTGAGCAAATACAATTGCAAGATCTCTGAAATTGTCACGTATTTTTACAATTCGTGTAGTTCTATTAATTGTATGGTCGATAATGATGTTTGGATCATTCATGTTGCCCCATTTGTATTTGTTCATAAGGTTGTCGTACATTATGTCTTTATCAATTCTGCCTTTTGCATTAGATTTAATAGGAACAAGACGATAAGCAAAACCTTCGTTCTGGAAATAATCGTTCAGACCTAAAGTGTTTGAGCTTCCAATAGATGTGAAATAAATTGGTCTTTCCCAATTGTTAGTGCGTAATAAATCTAAAGTCATCCATTCATTCTTAACAAGATAATTACGTGCAAGGTCGAATTTAATTACTTGCTCAATCAAAGCAGCATCCTTTTCCTTTACGGTTTTGTTTGCAATAACTGCTGCACTATCAACCTTCATATAGAGTTTGTTACGATGATAAGAATATGTCTGTTCACCTTCGTACATAAATGAACTTTCTTCTTCGTTGCCAATATAATTCAGCAAACTGTCAATAGAAATATAGCCCACTTCGTCTCCTCTTTCACGAGGAACATAATATAAAACATCTCTAATCGTAGGTTCATAATCCGATCTGTCCATTGTTAGTGGCATTGGTGCAGCATCATAGCTAGCATGTTTCATCTGGTCAACATACCAGTCGGACGCAAAGTATGGCAAGCAGCAAACCTTAACATCGGGACGAACGCCTTCAACTTCCTGAGCGTACCAGATAGGGAATGTGTCGTTATCACCATATGTAAACAATATTGCATTCGGGGCGCACGAGATAAGATAATTGTAAGCAAAATCTCTCGCAATATATCTGTTGCTGCGATCGTGATCATCCCAGTTTTCTTTTGCCATGATGTATGGAACAGGAGCAACCATTAAAGTAGCAACTCCACCAGCAATGATTCCGGGTGAGAACTTCTTTAATAAATCGTAAATTGCAATAACGCTTAACCCAATCCAGATTGCAAACGCGTAGAATGAGCCAGCATACGCATAATCACGTTCACGAGGCTGGTTTGGCGTCTGGTTAAGATAAACCACAATTGCAATTCCGGTTAGCAGGAATAGGAGTGAGACAATCCACCAATCTTTAAGGTTTTTAAACAATTGGTAGCCCAATCCAATTAGACCAAGTAATAAAGGCAACATAAAATATCTGTTATTAGCTTTGTTTGCCTTTAGATAGTCTGGTAGTTTTTCCTGCTCTCCAAGTCGGCTGTTGTCAATAGCTTTTATACCAGAAATCCAGTTTCCATGAATAACATTTCCATTACCTTGAATATCGTTTTGTCGTCCAGCAAAATTCCACATAAAGTAGCGCCAGTACATCCAGTTAAGTTGATAATTTACAAAGAACTTAATATTATTCGACATTTTGGGTTTAGACTGTGTTGTTTTCATTCCACCAAAATCGCGGTAAACTTCAACGTGATCAGGACTTGGGCTGTACATACGTGGGAAAACTGTGCAATCATCAGATGCATAAACAGTTTCCGGCTTATGGTTTACAATTTCGTATTTTCCGTTACGTTTTACATAAACAGGCGAACCTTCCTCATATGATTCAACTTTTGCATCATAATACTGACCATAAAGCAGAGGACGATCACCATATTGCTCACGATTTAGATAATACAGTAGGTTGAAAACATCGTCTGGATTGTTTTGATCCATAGGAGGATTTGCATTTGAGCGAATAACAATGATAGCATAACTAGAGTAGCCAATCATTATTAATGTGAATGAAATCATAATAAGATTCAGTACCTGTTGCTTTCTGTTTGCCAAGAATATGATTCCATAAACAAATCCACCTAGTAAAAGAAGATTGATGAATATACTATCTGACATAAATGGTGCGCCAATCAGCAATAGAGCTACCGACGGAACAACATAGTTAAGTATTTTATTTTGAGAATGATTAGTTAAATAAATACTTGCTCCTAGGAATCCGAAACAAAGGATTGCCCAAATCAACAGACCACTATTGAACGGCATTCCAACCGAGTTTACAAAGAATAATTCAAGCTTTGAAGCAATAATTGCAACACCTGGAATGATTCCCCACATAATCATTGCAACAATAAGTAAGGAAACACCAGTTGTGATAATAAATCCCAAAATATTTGGCTTGAATTTTTTGTAGTAGAATACGAAGGCAATTGCTGGAATTGTAAGAAGGTTCAATAAGTGAACACCAATTGACATACCAACGAGAAGCGAAATTAGTAATAGCCATCTTGGCTCTTTTGCCGAATCTGTTTCGTCGCTCCATTTTAGAATTGCCCAGAAAACTATTGCTGTAAAAAATGATGAGAATGCATAAACTTCGCCTTCTACAGCCGAGAACCAGAATGTATCGGAGAATGTATAAACCATTGCACCTAACATACTTGCACCAATAATTGCAATTGTTT
>JAQVGK010000351.1 GCA_028696755.1 Bacteroidales bacterium
TTTGATGTTTAAATTACGCTTTTCGCTGCTGTCTTTTACTTCCTGATTTGCCCATAGTCCAGCTCTTGTTATTTTAGAACATTTTCCAAAAAGCTCTTCTTTATCATTAAACTTTTTAATTTTCTTTCGTAAATCGCTTACATAATTTTCATCATCACCTGAAATTAAAAAGGCGTCGAAGGTTTTAGTAGTTTCTTTTTCGGGGATTTGTTTTTCCGAAAGCTTTAGAATCTTTAAACCATCAAAACCATCGGATTTTATTTTAGCAAAATCAGATTCATTTGTAAAAATCATTCCGCAAAGTCCTTTAGAAATTATTTCCGATATAATTTCGTTAAGATTTGATTTGTCGCTTTCGGTTTGCTTTTTGGGGAATGATGAAAATTCTACGAAACTCAAAATTTTATTTCTGTGTAGGATATTTAGTATGATGGAGAATCTGTTCGTAATGTTTACTGTAGCTAAGGAGTCGATATTTCCGGGAATTTCGAAATTAAAAACAAGTGAATTTATTCCTGCTGCTAATAGCTTTTCGGTTTGATATTCGTAATAGCGACTAAGAATTAAACTATCATTAATTGTATTCAGCAAGCTAGCTGGAACAAAGAAAGTTGAATCGTTACTGAAATTAAAAAGAATGTCTTCGGATACAGATTTTATTAGAAATTTATGTTTTTTTAGTTGCGAAATATTTTTCAAAAGAAGACTGTCGGTGAATTCGTAAAATGCAAATCCTTGAAAATTCGAAGTGGTTTTTTCCAAGTCGGATATGCCCGTATTTGGGTCGCAAATTAGAATTAAACTTTTAGCCTTTTCTTCATCTTTTAGTAATGCAGTTAACGAATCGCTCTCACTGGCAGGATATTCGTAAAACGCAGCAGAGCCTTCTTCGGGGCTGGAGAAATTTGAATCTCTCAATAATAGGATTATTGCCACGATTATCAGCAGAAGTGCTGTTGCTGCAATTATCCAATATTTTTTCTTCTTGAAAAAATCTTTTAACTTCATATTTTCATGGTTTCAGCACCACAAAACTATACAAAAATGTAATGAGATTTTAATTTATTTCGAAATTTAAGAAATAAATGATTCGGGGTTATTCTTAAGGTTACTATTTACATTATAAAAGAAATCCCCTAACTTCTCCACCGCACCAATTCCATCAATACCCAAATCTATCGAATAATTATTCACATAAAGTTCAACATGTTTCATAATTATATCTTCGTGCAATTCAATTGCATTTTGCTTCATAAATTCCATTGCTGAGCCTGGATTTGCAAAAGCGTATTCGATGCTATTGCGTAGAATTTTATTGATGTCGGTTTTTACATTATCTGGAAGATTTCTTTTCACAGCAATCCCTCCAAGGGGTATAGGTAAATTAAATTTGTTTTCCCACATTACGCCAAGATCTGCAATCAGTCTTAAATCGCGTTGTATATAGGTAAATCTGGTTTCGTGGATAACAAGTCCCGCATCACATTCACCCGATAAAACTACATCTTCGATATCAGAAAAAAGGTAAGTTTGCTTGTTGTTTGCTGTTGGGAAAAAAATCTGCATTAATAAATTAGCAGTTGTTGATTCTCCAGGAATGGCAATTCGACAGTCACTTATTTCGTCTGGGTAAATTTTTCTTTTGCTGATAATCAGCGGGCCACAATTATTTCCTAACGCTGCGCCAGATCTAAGCATTTGGTAATTATCAGCAACATTAAAAAAATTATGAAAACTCATTTTGCTGATGTCGGTTTCGGCTTTTTGAGAAAGTTTGTTTAATTCTTCAACATCAGCTATAATTAGATCGAAATTATAATTTTTAACATTAATTTTTTTATTTATCAAAGCATCGAACATAAATGTGTCGTTCGGGCAAGATGATATTGCAAGGCTGAGTTTCATTTATCGTTTATTTGTTAATGTGATAAATTCCGAAATAATTCTACTGTAATTATTTATCGTATCTTTAAAATTCCAATCTTTTCTTTCAGTTTTTCCAATAATGTTGGATATTCCACGAATTTGAATAAAATTCTTCTTAAAATGTTTGCAGACTAACATAAATGCTGCTCCTTCCATCGATTCTGTATCAAAATTACAATTTAAAATTCTTTCTGGAATATTTACTGTTATAGCTGTAGCTTTTGGTAAATTTCTGAACAGCGCTGGAAAATCAGAAGTGTTATAAATTCTGCCATTGTTTATCAGATTTCGGAAATTCTCGTTGTAAATCGTTTCAAAAACTGGTTTAGTATCTTTATCTCCATTAATTACTATGTCGGCAAAACTGTCCGAACTTATGTTAACAACATCACCAGGTTTAAAATCTGCATTAAAGCTTCCTGCAATTCCAGCATTGATTATCAAATCATAAATCCCGCAATTTACATTCGCAAACATCGAAAAAATTGTTGCCGGAATTCCAATTCCTGTTATCAGTAAATCTGTTTCTAAATCCTTGTTTGAAAACATAAATGAGCCTGTTGGCAACATTCTTAAATCTTGAGTAATTCGTTCTGCTTCGGGATGTGTAGCTGTTATTATAAGAGTCTTCATAAAAGATGTTTCAACAAAAATAAACTTAATTTGAGGATTTTTTGTTTAATTTGCAAAAAATTTTGAAATGGAAGATTCTTTGAATAATCCCGAAAACGGAGGGTACGTAAAAACAGAGAAGTACGACAAGAAGAAAACCGAAGTAATTGCTTCGTATTATTCCGAAATAATATCGTTGCTTGGTGAGGATATCAACAGGGAAGGTTTATTACAGACACCTAAGCGGGTGGCGAAAGCTATGCAGTTTCTTACTCAGGGTTACAATATGAATCCCGAAGATATTCTTAAATCTGCAATGTTTCGTGAGGACTATAGACAGATGGTTATTGTGAAAGATATTGAATTATACAGTATGTGCGAGCACCATATGTTGCCTTTTTATGGGAAAGCTCATGTCGCATACATTCCAAATCACTATATCACAGGTTTGAGTAAAATTGCACGTGTAGTTGATGTTTTTGCCCGTAGATTGCAGGTTCAGGAAAGATTAACTACTCAAATTAAGGAATGTATTCAAAATACTTTGCAGCCATTGGGTGTTGCTGTAGTAATTGAGGCTCATCACATGTGTATGCAGATGCGTGGAGTGCAGAAACAGAATTCTATAACAACAACTTCCGATTTTACAGGAGCATTTTTAAAAGAGGCAACTCGTAAAGAATTTTTATCACTGATAGATAGAAACAAACTATAAATTAAAACAAACAAATTATGAAAGCTTACGTTTTTCCGGGACAAGGTTCCCAATTTGTAGGAATGGGAAAAGAATTGTATGATTCTAATCCAAAGGCAAAAGAATTATTCGAAAAGGCAAACGAGATTTTAGGATTTCGCATTACCGATATTATTTTTAATGGGACCGACGAAGATTTAAGACAAACCAAGGTAACTCAACCTTCAATTTTTCTTCATTCTGTAATTACTTACATGTGTTTGGAAGAAAAACCACAGCCAGCAATGGTTGCAGGTCACTCTCTTGGCGAATTTTCTGCTCTCGTCGCAGCAGGAGCTCTTAGTTTTGAAGATGGTCTAAAACTCGTTTACAAACGTGCGATGGCTATGCAGAAAGCATGCGAGAAAAATCCATCTTCTATGGCAGCAATATTAAATTTGGATTTTGATGTAATAGATAGAATTTGTTCAGAAATTGACGAAGTTGTTGTCGCAGCAAACTACAACTCACCTGGACAGGTTGTTATTTCTGGATCAAATGCTGGTATTGACATCGCCATGGAGAAAATGAAAGAGGCTGGTGCAAAACGAGCTCTTAAACTTCCAGTTGGTGGTGCTTTCCACTCTCCGCTTATGGAGCCTGCACGCGAAGAATTAAGTGTTGCAATTAATGAAACTCACTTTAATGCTCCTGTTTGTCCAATTTTCCAAAATGTTGACGGAAATCCAAACACAAATCCAGAATCAATTCGCGAAAATCTTATTAAACAACTTACAAGTCCAGTTAGATGGACATTGTCGGTACAAAATATGATTGCATTTGGTGCAAAACATTTTGTAGAAGTTGGTCCAGGTAATGTTTTACAAGGATTGGTTTCGAAAATTGACCGAAACGTTACAACAGAAGGTAAACAATAAAAAAAAGCGGGTTGCCCCGCTTTTTTGTTGGAAATTATTAATCAAGATTTTGCATTAAAAAAGCAATAGCTGTAAGGTGGCTGAGGGTTTTGTTGTTGACTAAGTCTTTACATGTTAAAAATACTCAATCAACAAAATGTCTCGAAGCCACCGATTGCAAATTTCACTTAATCTCAAAAGTCTGTCCGCTATTTAGCAATTCCTTAACATTCTTTAT
>JAQVGK010000352.1 GCA_028696755.1 Bacteroidales bacterium
TTTCCAACCACTCTTTTAGCATACTGTACAGGAATTCTTCTAACAGCCTGCACAAGAGCAATCGAAACCATAAAGATTACAAACAGTGCGATAATCTCTATCAATAGTAGAATCAAACCACCTCCAACTTCTTCAAATCGGATGATTGCTTCACCAAAGAAAGCGTAAGGTAAACGAGCGATAATACCAATCATAATGATCAGAGAAATCCCGTTTCCGATGCCTCTATCGGTAATCTTTTCGCCCAACCACATAACGAACATCGTTCCAGCAGTTAAAATCAATACTGATGAAATAGTAAAGAATGTACCTGTAAGGACAAATGCTTCGGGAGGCAACTGTGCATGTAAGTTAGCTACATAGGTTGGAGCCTGAAGAAGAAGAATACCAATAGTTAGATAACGCGTAATCTGGTTCATCTTTTTTCTTCCGCTTTCGCCTTCGCGCTGCAATCTTTGGAAGTATGGAACAGCAATTCCTAACAACTGCACAACGATACTCGCCGAGATATATGGCATAATACCAAGAGCAAAGATTGACGCATTTGAGAATGCACCACCCGAAAACATATCAAGCAAACTCATTACACCCGTTGCGGTTTGTTTTTCGAGTAAAGCCAGATCGTTAGGATTAATACCTGGCAACACAACGTGTGCACCCAATCTGTAAATAACGATATATCCAAGAGTGAGGAGAATTCTTGAGCGAAGATCCTCAATCTTGAAAATATTCTTTATTGTATCAATAAATCGTTTCATTTATTAAATTTTTTCGATGGTTCCACCTACTGCTTCAATTTTCTCTACAGCTGATTTTGAAAAAGCATGAGCTTTAACGGTAATCTTAGCTTTTAATTCGCCATTACCTAAAACTTTAACCAAATCTTTTTTAGATACAAGTCCATTAGATACTAAGGTTTCCATATCAATAACCTGAATGTTTTTATTCTCAGCCAGGCGCTGAATGGTTGAAACGTTGATACCTTTATATTCTACTCTATTACGGTTAGTGAAACCGAATTTTGGAGAAGTTCTTTGTAATGGCATCTGACCACCTTCGAAACCTATTTTACTTTTATATCCTGATCTGGATTTGGCACCTTTATGACCTCTTGTGGAGGTTCCGCCACGACCCGAACCTTGACCTCTTCCGATTCTTTTTCTGTTTTTGACAGAACCTTCTGCTGGTGTTAAGCAACTTAAATCCATAAAATTAAATCTTTAAAATTATTAAATCTCTTCTGTTTTTACTAAGTGGCGAACCTTCTCGACCATACCAAGGATCTGAGGAGTAGCCTCATGTTCGACAGGGTTGTTCATTTTCTTAATCCCCAATGCTTCGAGGGTTAATTTTTGACGCTGAGTGCTGCCGATTTTACTTTTTATCTGTGTAATTTTAATTTTAGCCATAACCATTTATTTATCCGTTAAATACTTTGTCGAGGTTTACCTGACGTTGATAAGCAACAGCGTTAGCGTCTCTAAGTTCTACAAGAGCAGCAACAGTTGCTTTAACGAGGTTATGTGGGTTCGACGAGCCTTTTGATTTTGCGAGAATATCGGTAATTCCAGCACTTTCGAGAACTGCGCGCATCGCACCACCAGCTTTAACACCCGATCCAGATGCTGCAGGTTTTAGCCATACTCTTGCTCCGCCGTATTTTGCAGTTTGTTCGTGCGGAATAGTTCCCTTGTGTACAGGTACCTTAACAAGATTTTTCTTAGCATCTTCGACACCTTTACCGATAGCTGTTGTTACTTCGCCTGCTTTACCTAGGCCGTATCCTACGATACCGTTTTCATTACCAACAACAACGATTGCAGCAAAGCTGAATGTACGTCCCCCTTTGGTAACTTTAGTTACTCTCTGGATGCTGACAAGTCTGTCTTTTAATTCCAGATCACTGGTTTTTACTTTTCTGATGTTATTTGACATATCTTATTATAGTTTAAGTCCACCTTCTCTTGCACCGTCCGCTAAAGATTTTACTTTACCGTGATACAAGTAACCATTTCTATCAAAAACCACTGTTGTAATACCTGCTTCCAAAGCTAATTTTGCAACTAATTTACCAACCATTGCAGCTTTCTGTGATTTAGTAGCTTTTGCAGTTTCGATATCTTTGTGCTTTGAAGTTGCAGCCACCAAAGTTTTGGCGTTTACATCGTCAATTACCTGCACGCTGATTTGCTTATTGCTGCGGAATACAGACATTCTTGGTTTTTCGGCAGTACCTCTTACTTTTGTGCGGATACTGCGTTTTATTTTTTCTCTTCTTTCGATTTTAGTTAAAGCCATTTCCTTAATTTTTTACAAATTAGACTTTAGCCGATTTTCCGGCTTTTCTGCGTAACTCTTCGCCTACAAACTTGATACCTTTACCCTTGTAAGGTTCTGGAGCGCGGAACGAACGTATTTTGGCAGCTACTTGTCCGAGCAACTGTTTGTCGATACATGTCATCTTAAGAGTAGTGTTTCCACGTTTTTCACTTATGCACTCTGCTTGGATTTCTTTTGGTAATTCGAAAAGAATACTGTGAGAATAACCAAGAGCCATATCAAGAATTTGACCGTTTAATTCGGCTTTGTAACCAACACCAACAAACTCCTGATTAGTTGTAAAACCTTCAGAAACGCCTTTAATCATATTGGCAATCAAAGCTCTGTACAGACCATGTTTAGCTCTCATCTCTTTGTCGTCGTTTGGTCTGTTAACAGTTAAAGTTTTTTCATTTATTTCGACTGCAATAGCCGGATCTACCTGTTGTTTTAGCTCTCCAAGAGGGCCTTTTACTGCTACTAAATTGTCTGAACCAACATTTACTGTAACATTAGCAGGTATTGTTATGGGTAATTTACCTATTCTTGACATTCTTCAAAATTTTAATAAACGTAACACAATACTTCACCACCAACATTTTCTCTGCGAGCCTCTTTGTCGGTCATTACTCCCCTGTTTGTTGATAAAATCGCAATTCCCAACCCGTTTAAAACGCGTGGTAAAGAATCGGTATCAACATATTTTCTTAAACCGGGTTTACTTACTCTCTCTAATTTTTTAATTGCTGAGGCTTTGGTTACAGGATGATACTTCAGAGCTATCTTAATATTTCCCTGATAACCGATATCCTCAAACTTGTAATTTAAAATATAACCTTTATCAAAAAGCACCTTTGTCATTTCGCGCTTTAAGTTAGAACCAGGAATTTCAACAATTTTGTGACCAGCCATAACGGCATTTCTGATTCTGGTTAAATAATCTGCAATAGGATCAGTCATTATTCAAAAATTTAAAATTATTACCAACTTGCTTTTTTAACTCCGGGGATAAGTCCGTTCGAAGCCATTTCGCGGAAAGCGATACGGCTGATACCAAACTGTCTCATGTAACCCTTTGGACGTCCACTCTGACTGCAACGATTGTGAAGTCTAATTTTGGATGAATTTTTTGGGAGATCATGTAGAGCCTCGAAATTACCTTCTGCTTTATATTTTTCTCTCTTTGCCGCGTATTTTTCAATTAACTTGAGTCTTTTTACCTCGCGGGCTTTCATTGATTCTTTAGCCATACTAACTCTTTTTTAAGTTTTTAAACGGGAATCCAAAATGTTTTAGCAATGCATAACCTTCTTCGTCTGTTTGTGCAGATGTTACAAAAGTTATATCCATACCAAGGATTCTGTTGATTTTATCAATATCAATTTCAGGGAAAATTATCTGTTCGGTGATTCCGAGAGTATAATTTCCTTTACCGTCGAACTTGTAGTTTATACCGCGAAAATCTCTGATTCGTGGCAATGAAACAGCTAAAAGTCTTTCAAGAAATTCATACATTCTATCTCTGCGTAATGTAACTCGAACACCAATAGGCATTTTTTTACGCAATTTGAAGTTTGAAATATCTTTTTTAGACATTGTAGAAACAGCTTTTTGACCAGTTATGGTAGTAAGCTCATCAATAGCAATGTCGATCAGCTTTTTATCAGCAATAGCCTGACCAAGACCCTGGTTAATAACTATTTTTTCGAGTTTTGGCACTTGCATCACGCTTTTGTAGCCAAACTCTTTCATCATGGTAGAAATGATTTCTTCCTGATATTGTTTTTTAAGTGTAGGGACAAATTTCTTCTCCATTATTTAATCTCCTCTCCAGATTTTTTTGAAAAACGAACCAGTTTGCCTTCAGCATTTCTTTTACGACCAATGCGAGTAGCTTTTCCAGTTTTAGGATCAACTAACATTAGGTTAGAAATATGAACGCCTGCTTCTTTCTTAATAATACCACCCTGAGGATGCTAAGCATTAGGTTTTTGATGTTTAGAGATCATATTAACGCCTTCGACGATTGCTCTGTCTTT